>JAFXWT010000252.1 GCA_017542695.1 Clostridia bacterium | reverse complement strand
TGCATGAATACGGCGGCGAGGTTGAACACCTCGGCCGTTGTGAATTGAACACCTCCGTCGCTGTAAACTGAACAGTGCCGTCGCTCAAAACTGTACACCCTCGTCGGCGGCGTTGTACATTGACAAAGTGAAAATAGAGCGGTATCATATAGTTGCTTTTAGCCGTACGGGAGGATAGGGCAACGCAGGAGTGCGACCCGAGCGTCCGATACGGGGTTTAGCAAGGAGAGTGATGCCGGGTGCGTCACTCTTTTCTTTTATGCGAGAAAGCATAACACCACTCTCCTTGGAAAACCTTGAATGCGTTAAACTCCGGGTTCGGGCAGGGCCCGATGAGCCGAAGGCTCCTTACGCTTCGTTTTCTTTGACGCCTTTCCGCTTACGCATGGATTCTTTGCAGTCGATGACGATGCTGTAGGAATCGTGAACGATGCGGTCGCAGATGGCGTCTGCAAGGATCGGGTCGCCGATCTTTTCCCTCCATCCGGGGACGTCAAACTGAGAGCAGAATATTGTGGACGCCTTTTTGTACCGCGCCTCTGCGATCTCGAGAAGATCTCTCGCCTCGGTTTCCTTGAGCGGATACAAAAGCCATTCATCCAAAATGAGCAGTGACGGCTTCTTGTACTGCTGTATGACTTTGGGGTACGTGCCGTTCCCGCGGGCAATGGCAAGCTCGGTGAGCAGTTCCGGAAGCCTGACGTATCTCACCTGAAGAAAACTGCGTGCCGCCGCCATACCGAGAGCACAGGCGATATACGTCTTGCCCGAACCGGTTGCGCCGAGCAGAAGAACGTTGTGCCGTTCCGTGATGAAATTACAGGTGGACAGTCGTGCTATCTGCGTCTGATCCAGGTTTCTGTCGGCGTGGTACTCAATATCCTCCACACAAGCGCCGGACTCGGCGAACTTCGCCTGCTTGATGAGCCTTTTCAGATGATTGTTTTTCCGTGAAGTCCATTCCTGATCTACAAGCAAGCCGAAACGGTCTTCAAACGACATTTTTGAAATGTTGGGGTCGGTCATCTGATCCTTGAAAGCTTTCGCCATTGCGGTAAGGCGCATTTCGTACAGCTTGTTTACCGTGTTTTCCGTAAGCATCACTTCTGCCTCCCTTCGTAGTATTCAGCCCCACGGGTGAAGCCGTACTGAGAGGAAGAAGAACGTTCTTCCGCGCTTTCCGTATTTTGATCCTGACCGGACGAAAGAATCGCCTGTATATTTTTGAGAGACGGACGCGGTGTAAAGGTCAGCGCCTTTTTACAGGCGTTTTCAAGACGCTCGTTTGAGTATTTGTCAGCGAGTTTCAGGATGCCCATACACGCCTTGTATCCCTGCTGTTCTACCTTGTAGCCGGAAAGAAGGGCGTCTATGACGGTATTCGTATTTACACCGATCTTCGCAGCCCATTTGCGGAAGCGGTCGCCGTTCCATTGAACGTACTGCTGATGATTCGGCGGCATATGCGCCTCTGCCGTGCTGTATTGATTGGCTCTGCCATAGAGTCTCGGATGGGAACAAATGCGTTTTCCGCCGAAAAATACTTCTACCGTTGATCTTGTGATCCGGACGTCGACCTTCTGTTTGATGTACTCATACGGGACAGAGTAATTCTGCTTGTCCACGGAAATATGGTAATTCGGAGCTACCGTCGCGATCTTCCACTCGGAAAGCTCAAACGGCCTTTTCGGAAGCGGCAAAAGAAACGGTTTTTCCTCTTCAAACACGCTCGCTCTGCTGCCGTCTTTCTTCTGAAACGGTTTGTGATTAAAGGCTTCGAGTCTCTCGAATATGGCCTCGTTCAGTTCGGCAAGAGAAAGGAACTGCCTGTTGCGCAATGCTCCGATGATGTAGTTCGAAATGACGCCGACGGTACCTTCTACCATCGCTTTGTCTTTTGGAGCGCGTACACGGCAAGGAAGAATTGCCGTGCCGTAATGCTCCGCCATTTCGTTGTACGCTTTGTTGAGAGTGACTTCGTTTCTCCCGTGAGAAATGACGCCCGTTTTCAGGTTGTCGCACTGCAGAATACGGGTTACGCCGCCGTAATACCGGAAAGCGTTCACGTGCGCGGCGATCCAGCACTCCTGATTCATGGAAAAGAACGCCTCCACGTAGGCGTACCCGCTGTACGGCAGTGAAGATACGAATACATACGCAGGAATCGCTTCACCGGTATCCGTGTCGATGACCGTCGCGGTATCTCCCGCCCAGTCCACCTGCATGATCTCCCCGGGCTTGTGGTTCAGGTGCATCGTCGCGTTGGCTTTGACGGCATAGTCGCGGTAATGCTTTTTAAACTGCGTCAGCTGATACGGCAGCTCGCCTTTCTCTCGGCACTTCTCGCAGTATTCGAGCCACAAGAGATTCAGCGTGACGCCGTTTTTCTGCAGTTCCTTGTGAACGTACTCATAGTCCGGCATTTTGTATTCCGGCTTTGATCTGTCGCTCGGAAACAGCAGCTCCGACAGTTTCCTGTCGGACAGGTCTTCCGGCAGAGGATAGCTGATCCCTTTTTCTTCGGCGACACTCAGCACCTGAATGACCGTCGTTCGGGAGCAGCCTAAGCTCTGCGCGATCTGGGAATTGTTGAACCCGAGCTTTTTAAGTCTCAGGATCTCGCGGTAATTGGTCATATCTATGACCTCCTTATGTTGTATTCACGCTCTCGCGTGTAACAACATCTTACCGCCAATATTTTAACTGTTCAACCGCTCCGCCGACACTGTTCAGTTTTGTGCGACGAGGGTGTTCAGTTTTCAGCGTCGCAACTGTTCAATCCGTCCGGCCGAGGTGTTCAGTTTTATGCGACGTATTCAATTTACCTAAAAACATAAATTGGAATCCACCTTCCTATTTTTTATTACGTCACTGCAGAGTTAAAAATACACCACCGTTTTTGTTCCTGAAATGAGAAAATCGGGCTTCCGGACGGTCATTTTTCCGCTCGGAAGCCCGATGTTTTGATTTGATTAACTGACTCGCCTTCTTTGTTTTATTACTCATTGATATCTTTTAGGTTGAGAATAACTAATTCCGACCTGTAACCTCACGATACTCTTTTGCAATCAGTATTTCGAACTGGCTCTGAAGAATATAGATTAAATCCTCTCGAGTAATGTTTTCCGGCGCTTTTTTAATAGTAGTGGGCTTAGCTTCGACGGCAATTGTTACATCCGGATGGTTAAAGTCATTTGACTTGATCTGCCTTTGAGCGGAATTATCGTCAAATGGCGTTGTATTCAGCGCGTCCCATGTATCCAGAATGTCTTTTTCCAAAGGTGTAATCACTGATCGTGCGCGTAGGATTGCAATTAGAGCTTCAATTGGTTGTGACATATTATCAATCCTTATTTTTTAGTAAAAACTCTGAGAAAGATTTTGCCCCAAGTTGTCTTCTTTTTTCAAGCATATTTTTCCATATATAGTTTCCTTGTTCTTC
>JAFXWT010000251.1 GCA_017542695.1 Clostridia bacterium | reverse complement strand
ATCAAATAGAAAAGCAGTCACCAGTAGGTGACTGCTTTTTTTGTATATCGAAAACCACGCGATAGTCGCGTGGTTCTATAAAGGTTAACCGATGAAGAAAAAATCCTCCATTTGTGATAAAATAGCAGAGACCTGCCAGTCAAAGCAAAAAACACAAATGGAGGATTTTTATGAAAAAAGAAATAATAGATACAAATAGTTTAGCACACACAAAATGGGATTGAGAGTTATTATGTAAAGGGTAAAGTGTGCAGGCAAGTACACGGAGCCTAATACATAATGACCGTGGCGGCTCATTTGCGGTAAATGAACAAAATACGGTCAATGAGAAAGGGGTAAACGAAAAAGACGGCAGTACGCCGGATCGTTCTCCGGTCATCTGCCGTCTGTTCGTACAAACCGTATTTGTGAAAAGGATAAATTGGATCGTATTCTTGATTATGTTTGGGGTGAACTCTTATTCAGCTGTCAGTTTGTGGAGTTTTCTGCAAATAAGCTATGCGCCGAGGTTGCTGATCGGGCTTTCGCTTTGCTGCAGTATTCTGACTTTGATAAATGTCAGAACTAAAATGTTGCGGGCGGTTACGTATATAATGACGTCCGTTGTTTTGATTGTTGGTCTATTTTATGCTATGTACTGTCGCAGAGCACTCGGATTTTGGGTTGCGATCTCGGCGTGCGTCGTTATAGCGACATATTTCCTTTCAAGACCAAAATCACGGAAAAACACTCTCGTAACGAAAATGATAGCGGTTATCGCTTTAGTCGTAGTTTTAGGTCTCACCATATTTTCTGGAATCTTCGTCGTTACGTCAAGGAATAGCGGACTTGTAAACGGTCCGGAAACGATGTGGGATAATGAGAGCCAAGCAGTCTTTGACGAGATATGTTCCGATGCCACGACCGACAAAGAAAGTATTTTTGCCGCGTATAACTGGATCCTTAATAATCTTACATATGACGACGACTACAAGCCTACATATCAATGTTTCAACGTAAAACGGACGCTTTCGTTAAAGAGCGGGATCTGTTATGATTTTGCCAATCTATTTGCCGCTATCTGCCGGAGTCAAGGCGTACCGTGCTATTGCTTAAACGGTTATCGAAGAGATAATGTGAATTATCAGCACGCATGGAACCGTGTTTTCTTTGACGGCGTTTGGTGGAATATGGATGTAACGTTTGATACCTGTCGGCGTAACAAATCGCCTAAGTTGAGTCTGTACGGTTTCCACGCTTGTGAAAATCTTTATTTTCCCGACGAGAACTATGTGATTACGAAAATCTATTAACCAAACACGATATTTTACAGTCGATCTTTATAGGTCGGCTGTTTTTTATGAAAAAAGTCTGCTGTCGAAGCATGTTTTCTTGAAATAGGAGTGAAATGTCCTGTATTAAAATAGTGTGAAATGAAAGTTTCACAAGTTTTAATTACAATGTTTCAAACGGAGGTCAAGAAAATGGAACAGAGAAAAATTACAAATCAAATGCTTTCGGAGTTTGAGTTGGAACTCCGTAATGACGAAAAGAGTGAACTCACGGTGGAAAAGTATTTGCGAGATGTGAGGCGCTTTATCGCATTTTCGTCAGGAAAGCAGATCGACAAAAGCTTGGTTCTTGTGTATAAGGCGGAGCTTGAAAAAGAATACGCCGTGGCAAGCGCAAATTCCATGATCGCGTCGATCAACGCCTTTTTCAGATTTACTGGGTGGCTCGATCTTTGCGTTAAACAGTTCAAGGTTCAGCGAAAAACTTTTTGCAACGAAGAAAAGGAACTGACGAAAGCGGAATACATTCGGCTTTGCAGAACTGCGGAAGAACAGAATAACGAGAGGTTAAATCTCATTCTTCAAACGATTTGTGGCACCGGGATCCGCGTGAGCGAATTGCAATTTATTACTGTTGAAGCGGCGGAACAAGGCGAGGCGATTGTTTCCTGCAAAAACAAAACCCGAACGGTTTTCGTCGTTCGGGAGTTGCAGAAAAAGTTGCTTTCATATTGTAAACGGCACGGTATTACCTCGGGACAGATTTTCGTCACGAAAAGCGGTAAGCCTATGAGCCGGACAAACATCTGGCGTGATATGAAGAATCTTTGCAAGGAAGCGAGCGTCAATCCTAACAAGGTCTTTCCGCATAATCTGAGGCACCTGTTCGCTCGTGTGTTTTATGGCATTGAAAAGGATATCGCCAAGCTCGCCGACATTCT
>JAFXWT010000250.1 GCA_017542695.1 Clostridia bacterium | reverse complement strand
CTTATCGACATGGCGGGCGGCGAGACGGTCGACAACGCCTCGTACGTTCTCGGCGGTCCGATGATGGGCGGTCTCTGCCGCCGCGACGACGTCGTCACAAAGACGACGAACGCCGTAATCGTTTTGCCGAGCGACCACTACGTTATAATGCGGAAAAAGCAGAACCCGTCGATAGATCTCAAACGCGCCATGGCGGCGTGCTGTCAGTGCAGATACTGCACCGATATGTGCCCGCGTCACCTGCTCGGTCATCCGATCGAGCCGCACGAGCTGATGCGCGTCGCGTCGAATCACGACAGCCGCAACACCGCGCCGTATCTGAATACGTTTTTCTGTTCGGGATGCGGACTATGCGAGATGTATTCGTGCTTCCAGGGGCTCTCCCCGCGCACGCTCATCGGCAAATTCAAAAGCGGGCTGAAAGCGGCGGGCGTCTCCGCGCCGAAAATCGAAGGCGAGCCGAAACCCACTTTGAACAGGGAGCTGCGCCGCGTGCCGCTCTCGCGTCTGCGCGCGCGCCTCGACCTTGAAAAATACAACAAATCAGCGCCGATCACCGACGACATTATCGAGCCGAAAGAAGTAAAGATCATGCTGTCACAGCACATCGGCATTCCCGCGTCGCCTGTCGTAAAAAAAGGCGACACGGTGACAAAAGGACAGGTCATAGCGACCGCCGCCGACGGCAAACTGTCGGTAAACATTCATTCGTCGATAAACGGAAAAGTCACGGCAGTGACTGAAAAATTCATCACTGTAAGGAGGTAAAACCGTGGGAAAAGCACTCGGACTTATTGAATACAAAACGGTGTCCTCCGGCATCACCGCCGCCGACCTTATGGTCAAAACCGCGGAGGTCGATATAATACAAGCGGAGACGGTCTGCCCCGGCAAGTACTTCGTGCTCGTCGAGGGCGAACTCGCTGCGGTGCGCGCCGCTGTCGACACTGCAAGCGCGGCGTTTCCCGATCAGCTGATCGACAATTTTGTTCTCGGCAACCCGCATGAGTCGATCTTCGAGGCGATCTGGGGCACGACGAACGTCAAAGACCCGAAATCACTCGGCATACTCGAAACGTATTCCGTCGCCGCGGCGATAGTTGCCGCCGATACGGCGGCAAAGACCGCCGACGTACAGCTCATCGAGCTCCGTCTGGCGCGCGGAATGTGCGGTAAATCCTATTTACTCCTCACGGGCGAGGTCGCGGCGGTCAGCGCGGCGATAGAAAAGGCGAAAGTAGAAGCGGGAGAGGACGGAATGTTCCTCGACAGCTCCGTCATCGCCGGCCCCGACAGAAAAATGTGGGAGAAAATACTGTAAGATCACGGAGGTCAAAATGTTCGCAATAGAAAGACGGAGCGCCATCCTCGCGGCACTCGGCGCGGAGGGAAAGGTAGTAGTTTCCGAGCTGAGCCAGAAATTCGGCGTTACGGAGGAGACGATACGCCGCGACATCGAAAAGCTGTCGCGCGAGGGGCTCGCAACAAAGACGTACGGCGGCGCCGTATCGAACGTGTCGCCGAGCAGCGACCTTCCGTATAACGTTCGCAAGCGCTTCAACGTCGAACTGAAACAGAACATAGCCGAAAAGGTTGCCGCGATGATAAACGACGGAGATCGGATAATGCTCGACGCTTCGAGCACGGCGATCTACGTTACGCGCAAGATCAAAAACAAAAAAAACATAACGGTCATCACAAATTCCGTCGAAATACTCCTTGAACTCGCCGACAAAACGGGCTGGACTGTGCTGTCCACGGGCGGCACTCTTAAAGAGGGATCGTTCTCGACGGTCGGCGCTGCAGCGGAAAAAATGGTCAGGGGGTATCACGTCGACATGTGCATTTGCTCAGCAAAAGGCATAGATGAGAAAATGGGCATCACCGACTCGAACGAAAAGGATTCGCAGATGAAACAGGCGATGTTCTCGTCGGCTGACAAAAAGGTGCTCGCGCTCGACAGCACGAAATTCGACAAGATATCGTTCATCAAGGTCTGCGACATAAGCGACGCGGACATTATAGTTACGGACAAAGCGCCGAGCGAGCAGTGGCAGAACCGCCTTGCCGAAAACGGCGTAAAACTGATATATTAAAGGAGACAGCATGAAAATACTCGTTATCAATTCGGGATCGTCGTCGCTGAAATATCAGCTTTTCGATATGGAAAGCGGAAAAGTGCTCGCAAAGGGCGGGTGCGAAAGGATAGGCGCGGGCGGCTCGGTCACACACAAGGTGCCGGGCAGGGACAATTACACAACAGAAGTGGATCTCCCGTCGCACGACCGCGCTCTTGAAATAGTTTTCGGTCTTTTGACAGACAAGGAACATGGCGTGATTTCATCCATCGACGAGATAGACGCCGTCGGCCACAGAGTCGCGCACGGCGGCGAGAAATACAAAAAATCGTCGCGAGTCGATATCGAACTCATCAACTACCTCGAAACGATCGTCCCGATAAATCCGCTCCACGGCCCCCCGGCTATCAAGGGAATGCGCGCGTGCCTGAGACTCCTTCTGAAAACGCCTCAGGCGGCCGTTTTCGATACGTCATTCTACGCGGAAATCGAGGATTACAGATACATTTACGCGCTTCCGTATGAATACTACACCGAGGACGGTGTGCGCCGCTACGGCTTCCACGGAACATCGCACAGATACGTCGCGGGCAAGACAGCCGAGACGCTCGGCGAGGATATTAAAAACCTCAAAATGATAACGTGCCATCTCGGCAACGGCTCGTCGATCACTGCGGTCGACGGCGGCAAAGCGATCGACACGTCGATGGGATTCACTCCTCAAGAGGGCATCCCGATGGGAACGCGAAGCGGCTCCATCGACCCGACGATAATTCCGTTCATCATGAAAAAGCACGACCTTTCACCCGACGAAATGGCGGATGTGCTGAACAAAAAATCGGGACTTCTCGGCGTGACGGGACTTTCCAACGATTTCCGCAACTGTCTCGCGGCGTCGAAAGAAGGCAACGAGCGCGCGACGCTCGCGCTGAAAATGCTCGCCAACGGCATTAAAAAGGTGATTGGCTCGTACGTTGCCGAGCTGAACGGGCTCGACGTGCTTGTGTTCACGGCGGGCATCGGCGAGAACCAATGCGAGATTCGCCGCATGGTCTGCGAAAATATGCAGGCGCTCGGCATCGAGATAGACGAGGAAAGAAATGAAAACTTCACCCGCGGAGTGCCTTTCGACATCACGGGCAAGAACTCGAAAGTCAAGGTCTGGATCATCCCGACCGACGAAGAATATATGATTGCGCTCGACACGGAGCGCCTGTGTAAGTGAGGTAATATCATGGCTCAAATGACTGAAAATGAAATAAAGGACATTGTCAAAAAGGTCCTCGGACAGATGCAGAATATGAAGCCCGCCGAAAATAATTGGGACAGTACTCAGTACGGCGGCAGAAAATTCATTGGCATTTACGAAGACATGAACGAAGCCATCGAGGCGGCAAACCGCGGCTACAAGGCGGTGCGCGCGATGAGCGTCGAGGAGCGCGAGAAAATAATCACCGAAATACGCAAACTCACTCGTGAGGAAGCCGCAGTAATGGCGCAGATAGGCGTCGCGGAG
Organism: Clostridia bacterium; assembly: GCA_017542695.1. The sequence goes on along the minus strand of JAFXWT010000250.1, from coordinate 14,711 downwards.
ACGGGCATGGGCAGAGTGGAGCACAAGAGACTGAAACACATTCTTGTCGCCGACAAGACTCCCGGCACCGAGGACATCGTTTCGACCGCGAAAACGGGCGATAACGGGCTGACTCTTATCGAAATGGCTCCGTTCGGCGTTGTCGGAGCGATCACGCCGTCTACCAACCCGAGCGAAACGGTAATATGCAACTCGATAGGAATGATCGCAGCGGGCAACGGAGTGGTGTTCAACCCTCACCCCGGCGCTATTGCGACGTCGAACTACGCCGTTGACCTTGTAAACCGCGCCTGCCGCGCGGCAGGCGGTCCAGACGTCCTCGTCTGCTCCATGAAAAAGCCGACTATGGAGAGCGCTGCGATAATGCAGTCTCATCCGCTTATTAAACTTCTTGTCTGTACAGGCGGCCCCGGCGTCGTTAAAGCCGTGCTCTCGTCGGGCAAGAAAGCGATCGGCGCGGGCGCGGGAAATCCTCCTGTCATTGTCGACGACACAGCTGACATTCAGAAGGCCGCCAAAGACATTATCGACGGTTGCACGTTCGACAACAATCTGCCGTGCATCGCAGAAAAAGAAGTGTTCTCGTTCGACAATATTACGGACGAGCTCATTGCGGGAATGAAGCGCGCTGGCTCATATCAGATAACAAAGGCGCAGGCGGACGAGCTTGCGAAGATCGTCCTCGTCGAAAAGACGAAAAAAGACGGCTCGACCGTCAAGACAGTCAACCGCGAATGCGTCGGCAGAGACGCCGACGTGCTTCTTGCCAAGATCGGCGTCAGCGTCGGAAAAGACATCCGCTGTATCATAGCGGAGGTGCCGTTTGAGCATCCGTTCGTTCAGGAAGAGCTGATGATGCCGATACTCGGCATCGTGCGCGTCAAGAACATCGACGAAGCTATCGACCTTGCCTGCAAGGCCGAGGCAGGTCGTCGCCACTCGGCGCACATGCACTCCAAAAACATAGACAATCTCTCGCGTTTTGCAAGAGCGGTCGAAACGACGATATTCGTCAAGAACGCGCCGTCTTACGCCGGCATCGGCTTTGGCGGAGAAGGTCACACGACGTTCACGATCGCCGGCCCGACGGGCGAGGGCATCACATCCGCGCGCTCATTCACGCGCCAGCGCCGCTGCGTTATGGCGGACAGCTTCAGGATTATTTGAGGAGGACGAAATGGAATACGATGCAAAAACGATCTCGGAGATAGTCAGCCGTGTCGTTGCCTCGGTCAACGGCGGAAACGCGCCTTCCGCGCCGTCGGATTTTGACGGCGACATCCCTGTCGGCGTGTCGAACAGACATATCCACCTGACGCGCGAACACCTCGACATTCTTTTCGGCGCGGGATACGAGCTCACGCCGCTCAAGGATCTCTCTCAGCCGGGGCAGTATGCGTGCAAGGAGCAACTCACGATAATCGGGCCGTCGCTCCGCGCCATCGAGGGCGTGCGCGTGCTCGGTCCGCTACGCCGGGCGTCGCAGGTCGAGATATCGAAAACCGAAAGCTTTACGCTGAAGGTCAAGCCACCCGTGCGCGAATCGGGCGACCTTGCGGGTTCCGCTCCGATAACGATAATAGGGCCGAAGGGAATAGTCAATCTCACCGAGGGATGCATCCTCGCCAACCGTCACATCCACATGAGCATTGAAGACGGCGTGAAATACGGCGTCAAAGACGGCGACTACGTTTCCGTCATGACCGTCGGCGACGGAAAGCGGACGCTCCTTTACGACGTGCAGATAAGAGTTTCCGATAAATTCAAACTTGAAATGCACCTTGACACCGACGACGCGAACGCCTGCGGGATCGGCAACGGAGCAAAAGTCAAACTTATCAAGAAAAATTGAAAAAATCGCGCCGCGAGGCGCGATTTTCATTTTATTCGATCTATCAGCGCCGAGCCGTCGGCTTTAAGCCACGCCTTCGCGCTTTTGTGTTCCGGACAGTATTTTTCAACGTCCGCCCAGAACTTTTTCGAGTGATCCATGTGTCTCAGATGGCACAGCTCGTGAATGACAACGTAATCGAGAACGTCGCTCGGCGCAAGAGAAAGCAGGCAGTTGAAATTCAGATTTCCTTTTTGAGAACAGCTGCCCCAGCGCGTGCGCTGTGCGCGTATCGTTATCCTGCCGTAATTAACGCCGATGATCTTTGCGTAATGCGCGACCGAGCGGAGCAGCGCCGGTTTCAGATTTTTGGCAAACGCGCGAAGCTCGTTTTGCGAAAAGCAAGGCGCCTCGGCGCTTTTTTTGCTTTTTACGAGTGCGACGTGCTTTTCGATCCACTCGTTTTTTGAATCGAGGAACGCGCGTATCTCCGCGTCGCTCATCGGAATGGGCGCGCGGACGACGATATCGGCGCTGCGCGTTATTTCAACTGACACCGTTTTTCTTTTTGAACGGATAATCCTGATCATTTTTTCGTCCTTTGTTTTTTTTTGATATAAATCATACCACATACGACACTTTCTGTCAATACAAACAATTTTTACAATGAGATTTTAACTGTAATATATAGATTATTATAAAAAAGCGCGAAATCTCTTTACAAAGCGGAATAAAAGTGGTATTATATATAATACGAGTATTGTGCGAAACTATATTTTTTTGTCGCGGAAAGTCGAAAATCGGCGGAAAGGAGCAGGATATGAAGCTTTTCGGAAAAGAACTTACCGTTAAAGAAAAAAAGGAAATGATCACCAGGATCATCCTTATCATCCTGTCCGGCACGGTGCTCATTGTTTCCGCGGTGACGACTGTCGCGTGGTTTGCGCATAACACGAACGTCAGAGGAACGGGCATGCGGGTGGTGGTTAATGCGGATAATTACAAATTGCTTGTTCAAAGACCTACATGGTATGATCCCGACCATCCTGAGAATAACACGAATGAATATGACAAACCCGAGTATGAAGAGTTTACGAACATCAGCGGGCTGAAAGAACGACTCGGTACGGACGGATACGACCTTGTTGCGACAAAAACGTCGGAGGCGGGCGCGCTCGCGTTCGAGCTTTTTAACGAAGAAATCGTCGAGAACAAGAGGTTTCTTCGCCCCGGTTCATACGGAACGCTGACGTTTTACGTACAGACGGATGAGAGTGTAACGATTGATTTTACGCTTACTCTCGGCGGATTTGCAAACGATTATGACAATTCGGACAACCAAATCATAACGGAAGTGAGCAATCAGACATACCTGAACTATCTCAAAGGTCATTTGCTCTTCTTCACCGGAAGAACGGGATCTACGCCTGACGAATATAAGTATTCCGGTCTTATCGACGAAGGCACTTTCTCATACAGTACGAGCGAGCACGACCCGCAGACTGTCGGCGGCGAGGAGAACTGCTATCCCGTGGTTCTTTACTGGGAGTGGCCTCTTACATATTCCGATATAATCCACAGCGTCAGCACGACGGATTCTCCGCAGGACAACAAATATCCGACGGCGATGAGAACGTATCTTGATGATTACACGTGTTATGATACAAACAAGAGTTATTTCCTCGCAAAAAACCTGACAAGCACAAATGCCGATGCGCTTGACGACGGATATAACGACGCCGACCAGCTTATCGGAGACAACATAAGTTACATTATCGCTTATATTGACATAGAATAATTTCTGATTCACTTATTGAAAATCACGGAAAGGAGGCGCGGTATGGAAGAAAACAAAATACTCGGAACGGAAAAGAATATCGAAGAAAGCGGAAAAGACGACCGCTCGGCGAAAATCAAAAAGATTTTTTCAATCATTGCGTTCATCATGGCGATGATTCTTATAGTATCTATTCCGGTTGCGGCATGGTTTATGACAGAAAAAAAGCTCGCCGCGTACGCGCCTATTTCCTCGCCTCAGTCACTTTATATCGGCGCAGGACATATTCACTTTGCCGTTGATCCGGATGATACGGACGAATATGAAGACGTCAGATATCTTTATCTCGACGGCATCGACGTCGATGAAGAGGGAATAGACTATTACGATTATGTATTCTGCGTTTACGGCAAGGCGATCGGATCGTTCAAATTGCAGCTGGCCTACACGACGAATAACCAATTCACATACGAGATATTCTACGCGACGGAATCTACCGAAACGTCACCCGGCGCCGTTGCGTACACTACTCACGGCGAAACTCCGTCGACGTATTATTATTCAATAGATTCGAGCAATAGTTCACCTATTGCGGGAAGATTTTTGAATGATAATAACAACGATCCCGATCCGCCGAACGGATTGGCTGATAACACAATGCATACCGACACTTACGGTTCGTATAATAACGTCAACAAATACGCTGAACCGATCTATTGGCAGACATCCGATGCTATCCGTGGAAGCATCAGGCGCGAAGCGTTTGTGAGATATTTTATTCTCCGAGTAAATATTAACGGAAAAACTACAAACGACCGCGAGACTGACGTTATCTGTATCGCAGCCAAATCGACATCATAATTTTTTATCAAGGAGCCCAAATGAAAAACAAGACGGGTAAACTGAAATTGAATAAAAACATGCTCGTTCTTGCGATCTCGCTCGCAATGGCAATCCTGATCTCCGTGGGAACGGTCACGTACGCAGTATTCACGAACTCCATGTATGCACAGCGCACCATCGCCGCTTACGATAACGCAGGCGACAGATATTCGTCCAATGCGCTCATAAAGGGAAACAGCGCCGACAACGTGAGAACGGAATATGTTACAAACGCTTTGGCGCAGCCCGTAACTATCATCACGGTGTGTAACTACGATCAGGGCAACCCGGCGAGCCCGAACACCGACCGGATCACATATTCGGTCACGGCACAGCTGGTAAGAAAGAACGGAGTCAATTACGAGCCGGTTGACACGGCGTATGTATCCGACTTGGAAACGGAAGATTCCTGCACGTATTCGATCACGGTCACTCATTCGTTGGGCGGCACCATAAATCTCGGCTCTTCAAACGTTTCGGGTGTTGTCTCGGGGAAAACTCTTCCCGCAAACGAGGCGACGGCGCACTCATTGACGGTAACATTCAGCAACACGTTTGCGCCGAATCAGCCCGATTTGTATCTTGAAATAATCGTCGAAGCGGAAGGACAGTCGACGTTGAGGGGAATATTCAAAGCGGGCATACGCGCGGAAGGCGCGACAAATCTGTGGTCGGGCGCTTTTACGGACGATCGGGGCACGGATGAGAATCCGATACCCGCGAGAGCATACGACGGATATAATTATCGCATAATGGGAACGGGCAGCGGAACGTTCACGCTTACTTGGGACAACTCAAAAGTCTCTCTCAGCTATGAATCATTGAGAGAACTCCTTTCGATCGCGGGCGCGACGAGCACCGAAAATTCGGTAACGTTCCCGGTCGACTCGAGCGTTGCAAGCCGCTACGACATACAGTTTTATAAAGTCAATATCACAGAAGAAACATGGGATCAGATGAACGGTTCGGTCGTGACCGGCAGATTCTCATAATAAACAAAACGCAATTCTCGTTTGGAATGCCAAACGCAAGGTGATAGGTGAACTATGAATTCAAAGATCATTACAAATAAACATCGGGCGTTGAAACTGGTTTTAACGCTTGTTTTGGCGTGCTCGTTTATCTTGTTCATCGGCGGCGCCAGCGGCTTCGGAAAAGTAAGAGCCGCAAGTGTGACGATCACATCTGCCGCACAATTCGCGGATTATTCGCAAAACTATTCGGCGGCAAATCAATATGACGAAATAAATATCTCCATTGGATCAGGCGACGAAATCATCAATGATGACTTTGTCAGTCTCGGAACGTCGGAATATCCTTTTGCCGGCTCGATAAATCTTCCCACAGGCGGATATAATGCGTTCAGACTTTATAATTGCCCTCTGTTTGATTATGTTTCGACGAGCATGGAGGTCACAGGTCTCGGTGTTGTGAATATCGAGCGGATAACAACGCAGGAAACGCCGGGAGTCGGCGGCGCGCTTTTTGCTAATCACGTTGTGGGTTCTGGTTCTGCCGAATGGAGTATTTCTCTTACGAATTACACTCTGAGCTCGGAAAACGTGTTGAACGCTTCTTCTTTTGCGGGTCTCATCGGCGATATTGAGGGCGGCGCAACGGTCACTGTCAATTTCACTAACACATCGTCGCTCAACGTCAGCGGCAGTGGCAACATCGGATATATCTGCGGCACGCTCGGCGCGGGCGCGACGCTTAATGTCACGACCGCAGGATCGGGAACGCGCACCGTTTCCGGATCGGGTAACGTGGGCGGTCTTGTCGGCGAGATGGGCGCGGGCGCAACTCTCGTTTTGAAATCTGCAAACAACACGGGCGTGACAGCTGTATCGACAAGCAGCGGATACGCCGGCGGAATCGTCGGAAAAGTGAACGACGTCACCGCAAACACAAACGGCGTTATTCGTGACGGAGTCACGGATTATTCCGTGTCGGCAACCGTGACCGGAACAACGGGCGCAGGCGGGCTTTTCGGATATTACAAGAACAGCATTGCGAGCGAAACATTCGCTCTCGCAAGTACATACAGCATCGCAAGCGGAATGACTGTTTCAAGCACCGGCGCGACAGGCGGCGTTTTCGGTGCGCTCGAAAACAATGGCGCATCGTTTACTTTCAGCGGCAACGCTTCGGGCAGTGAAGTGTTCAGCGTCAAACTGTCAGGCGGTTCAAGCCGCGGCGGAATATGCGGAACGTATAAAACGAATGCGCTGACAAATACGTTCGGAATCGAAAATACGACGCTTACCGTAAACGCATCGGGAAACAATTCCGGCGGCTTGATTGGCATGGTTGAAGGTGCGGCGTATATTTCAATCCCAGGGACGACAGTCACATCCAGTTCGAACACTCTCGGCGGCGGACTGATCGGCTCGATAGGCAGCAACGGCACTTTTGTCGACGTTTCGGGCACCGTTACCGTCTCGGGCGCATGCCGGGCGGGACTTATCAGAAATATGCAGCAAGGCGTATTAAGGATACAGGGGTATACCGATTTGTCGGGACTCAATAACGGTGATTCTTCATACGGACATATCGTGCAGAACAGAAACCGCGCGCTTGTATACGCGCTCGGAACGGGTTCAAATTATACAAAAGTCGGTAATCTTGAAAGCGGATGGACGCTTGATCGCAACAATTCGAGAGAATGTGACGACATTGCCGAATGGGGCGAGGTCATACGCGTCGACGGCGCCATACTTTCTGAGGTAAGTCTATTTACTGTCGACTTGACCGCGCACACTGTGACGGTTTCGGGTGCTGAAACAGAAATGGGTAACATCACCGATTTCGCTCTTACCGCGCTGAATATCAAACTCAATACAGGTGCGGGAGTTGGCGCACTTCAATTTTCGGCGGGCGATGCAAATTTGAGCGCGAATCTTCTCAAATCCGAAAGCGCTCTCGCTCTCGGCAATGATATCACTCTTACTGGAACGGGACTTACGGGTCTCACGCGCGACGACGGTAATAATGCCGTATTTTCAGGCACGTTTAACGGCGGTGGGTATACCATCACCTTCGCCACGGGTGAAAACTACGGACTTGGCAGCGGAAGCGCGCTTCCGAGCGGCAGTAATCAAGGCAATATTTATAACCATGGTTATTCCGGACTTTTTGCAAAAACAAAAGACGCGACGATTGAAGATGTAACTCTCGCGGGCAATTTTTATATTTATCAGAAAACCAAAGATGTAGTGAAAGTGGGAGGAGTCACCGCTTATGCAACGGGCGCGCTCTCGCTTGACGGAGTCACATCAAATATTTCGCTCACTTATAAAACGAATAACAACAATGCAAACTTTGATTTTGCTTTCGGCGGCGCCGTGGGAGACGCAGCAAACTCCGGTCTCAATATAACAATAACTGACAGCAACATTTCTCCGACTGTTACGGATATAACTGTCGTCGGAACGGCGGGGTCAGATAAGAGAGCGTATATCGGCGGTGTTATCGGACGCGTCCGCGCGGCTGAGACACAAAGCGTCAGCATTTCGAGCGGCACGATAGGGCTTAATTATTCAAAAACCATAAATTCCAACCGCCCGTCTTGTTTCGGCGCGGCGATCGGAAAGATCGACAATACGACGTATGTCAAAGACAGCAGAACCGTTTCACTTAGCGGTATTACATTAAATATCAACGCAAACGGAAAAGTCGCGGGAGGCAAATTCGGCGCCATTCTCGGCACGGATTGGCTCTCTGTTGACGTTACGATAAATGGCTTGAATGTTGAAAGCGCTTCGATCACGTCGAATAATGTCACCGCCGATTTCGGCGGGCTTGTCCAAGTTGCAACGGGGCATTGGGTGATCGACGATATTTCATTGACGTCGGCGAACTTTACGTTGTCGACAACGTCCGAGAGTACTTTCGGTTTTGTTGCAAACAAGACGTATTCGACCGAAAACGGTGCTGACACCGCGCTTTATCTCGACGTAGTCGACGCGAATTACAACATTTCCGCGCTCAAATTCGTCGACTCCGGCGGAACGGAGGTAACTTCAGGCTTATTCAATGCAAATTCTTACGACGAGATCGTTGCGAACAGCCGCTTCAATACGAACGATATCACTAACAACGGCAACTCGGTTATTTCCATCACGACGAGCGGCAACGTGATAACCACAAGCGGCTCGGCTAATACGTATCAAAACAAAACAACATACGGAAAAACAAACAACAGCATCAACCCCAACACGCGATATTACTATAATATCGCATACGCACGCGCCAACACCGCGACAGCGAAATACGATTTTCTCGTCTTTTCTGTAAATAAATACGCGCATTCGAGTCTTTCGTCGTGGTTTACGCCGACAGGGAGCACCTTCACGGGCTCACTCGATATGACGGGACTGTCGTATTACCCGATAGACCTCTCGACAGGCGTTACTTTCAACAACGCGACGCTGAAGCTCGATAATAACCTTATGGAAACGCGTGTCATCGCAACAGACGACGACGCAAACAGCCGCACGACACGCTCGAACACCAATCAGCACTTCCTCATGCACACGGCGGTGTTCAGAAATGTCACGAGCGGCATATCGATCAGCGGACTTACAATACAGGGCAACGTGCCGAAGATCAGCGACAGCTTCTGCGGTTTTGTTGTCGCGGGCACATTCGGCGGCAACGAAACGGGCGACCCGACCGTGTTCACCGCCGAAAACGTAACTTTTGACGGCGCATTCATAACCACAAACACGGGTGCAAACATTACGACAAACATTTATGCTCCGCTGTTCGTCAATAAGATAGGTAAGAGAACGGTCTTTACGATAAGCGGCGCGCGCCAGTCGACATCTGCTTATTCGTCTTTCGCGGCGGGAAATCAGTACGCGGGCTCATCGCTCATCGGCGACGTCGGCGACGAAAACGCCCGTACGATCAATCTGACGTTTACTGGTTTGACTTTCGACGGTCGCTCGACCGCGACGTCAATAGGGAACATGAACACGACCTATGGTACGACAAGGTCGATCTTCAGCCGTGCTACGATACTCAACAGTTTCAAGTATGCGGGCGAATGCACGGGTACGTATAACTATGAAGATACGGAAGACTGGGAAAACTCATCTTCTGCGATACACAACGTCACATACGGACAAGAAATAACAACATCGGTCGAGAACCCGAATAAACAGCGTAAATATTACAGCTCGACCGTTTATACTCATCCGACATCATATCCGTCTGTGACCGCGTATGATTTTTCAACCGGATTTTTGCCGTATGTTTATAATGACGATCAGGAACATCATTCAACTGCATATGACCCCGCAAACAACAAACACGAGCTTTCCGTAAACGTCACATACAGCGCGGCAATCGAGGGCTTCGGCAAGTATGACCAACCGTATATAATCGACAGCGGATACAAGCTCAATATTATTTCAAAGATAATTAAGGGCGATGACGTCGGAAACACAGTCGAGATTTATTTGCCCGGCGATCTGACGAGTTTTAATTACACATCTCTCGGTTACGGAGAGTATTTGTACAACTTCGGCACGTCCGCATTTGTTTCATCCAACGGCGGAGCAAATCAAACAAATTCCAATGTTCGTAAATATCTCGCCGGCGCGTATTATGTTATTGACGGCATTGATGAAAATACTCTTTCGCATATCGACATCACATTGCCCTCGGATTATGAACCGCTCGGTCAGACAACCGAACCGCAATACGCATTCCGCGGTATTATTATCGGCGGCAGAGAAGGAACCCAAAAAATAGTCAATACATCGTCTAGCCCGCTTGTTTACACATCTCATGGCTGCGTTATCAAAGATCTTACGATAGAGATCGACAGTTCAAGCGCGGTATCTCTCACTGCGCCGACGGGTAGCGCAAAGTACGACTATTCGGGCGGAATACAAACGTACGGAGCTGTGATCGGGCAAATATTCGGCGGCGACACGATAATCGACAACGTGCAAGTGACGTTTACCAACGTTTCGTTCACCATTACCGGAGTGGACAGCACACACTTTGAACGCCTCGTTCCGATAGGGGGCTATGTCGGCACGCTTGTAAACGGCGGACTTATATTCCGCAATATGACTGTGTCGAACGTCGGACTGACGGACGCAAAGTGCGATAACAAAATAAGCGACACGGGTTACCTTTACGTCAACCCGATCATTGGACGAGTCATCGCAGGGTATGCGTTCCACGAAACAAGTGTTTACGCCGTAACGTCGGCGTCGATATCGAACGGCACAAAGAATTATACCATTTCCGATCTGTCTCTTTCGGAAGAGATGCTCACCGTATCGGGAGCCGACCAATTCACAATATCCGTTCCCAACGGGCAGGCGATGTACGTTCTCGGCGCTATCGTCAACAGCGGCGCGGCATCTGCCGCGTCCGACGCTTCGACGGAGCAAGCGTATGCTGATTTGAAAGTCAGTAACGTCGAGTATTTTTGGCAGGCGTATCGTGAGCATACGACGACACGCGCCGACGCGACGTATGATTACGTAGGGCAGACGAGCGTCGACGGATATGATGCCGACCTTGCGAAAGCGGGGAATGATCAATATACCGACAATCGCGTCAAGATTCCATATATCATCAGCACATATACAAATAAAACAGAGAACGTCTATCTTGCACGCGCTATTTCGTCGCGCGCAAATAACATTATCAGCGTCACCGGCGACTGCGACGTTGCGGCGGGCTTCAGAGGAATAGGGAGCATTTATCTTGATAATGACCTCGTTCGTCTGCGTTTGAAAAGCATGAACGGAAACAGCCATACCATAACGCTTCACATGAATTATAAGGAGTACACTCCGAGTAGCGAGAAATACAAAGCAGATACAACAAATGTTTCTAACACAAACTATCGAGGCGCTTTCTATTCCGCGTTCAACTCCGGATTTGGTTTGTTTAACCGCTTGTCACATGTGAGCCCAGGAAATAACGATTTTATTACCGATTTTACTCTTTCGGGCGGTGTTTTCTATGACGTTATTGACATTGAAAGCGGAAACCATATCGATTACAGTTGGAATAGTATAAATGCATTGAGTATTTTGAACGTCGGCGGTCTTGCGGGTATTGTCATAAACAATACCGATGCCCTTCGACTACAAGTCAGCAACGTTCATTTGAATAATCTTACGGTAGAAGGTCCGAAATATGCAGGCGGGCTTGTCGGATTGTTATATATTTACAGGCAGCATGATGTTGCAAGATATATCAAAGAATGCGATGCGAACAATCTTACCGTTATCGGCGGAAAGACGGCGGCAGGGCTTATAGGATATCTTGGACTTAACGATAACGTAAACAATTATAATTCGACACTTGTTATTGCCGGCAATGATTCACAAAAATCGTCGTTGAATAATATGACTATCACTGTGAAAGGGACGATAGACTGTCCTCCTACCGACAACTATGCCAATGAGCGTTGTTCTCCTTCGGCGGCGGGACTTATCGGGTATGCCGACGTCGGATATCAGAATAAATATATACTCGATATCAGCAAAATCATTATTTCTGACAGTGCGCTATCATTTACTAATTTGGATGATGATCGCGGAGAAAATGATTTATATAATACCATTGCTTACGCGGGCGGAATTATCGGCGGCATACGCGGACATCATACCGCGATACACGACGTTGATATAACGCACGTCGGTATGTCTGGTGATGTTGTCGGCGGACTTATCGGCTATTCACTCCAACCGAGACAGATCACAAAGTTTGATATTTATAACGTCACAATAGACGGATCGAAACCTGATAATCCAAATTCCACCATGTCAGCCAAATATTATGCCGGCGGACTTATCGGTTTGCAGATAACAAAAGACGCCAATACGGCAAGCATAAATTATTACTCGATTGTATTGCAAAATTACAATTTGACTTCGACAGGCGCCAGCGGCGCGGTAGGTGGCTTGGTTGGATATGCAGATGTCAGCAACACCAAAGAAGTAAAAATCAATTTTTACGATACGAAAATATCCGATTGCGTGCTTACGGCTTCATATACAAGCGCCTTGGATAGCGATATTAAAGGTGTGGGAAGTTTGTTCGGTGCAATCAGGGAAAATCAGCAATACGGTCGTTATTACGGCCATAATATCCTCGTAGACAGTATTTCTCTTGGTTGTGCCTACGACGCAAATGTCGGCGCAATAGTTGGCAACAATATCAGTAATGGCGCCGTGATAAAAATTGTCGGTATTTACACCGACATAACAACCTCAAGAACACTCACCACGGGAGAATACAAGAACAACGGCTATGTGGTATATGCCGATTACAACGGCGCGCAAACGAACACAGCGTTCGCGGGCATCGGCAGTCCGACTGATGTCACTTCCGCAAGCCCGTACGTCACTGCGAACCCGTCGATCACGATAGGCGGACAAAAGCTCACGGGCGACGGCGTGGCGGCAAATATTGCGTCACTTCCGATAAATAACATAATCGCGGGAGGCACGACGGGTAAAGACAAGTATTCCGCTTCGGCGTATTACACCGGCTCGTCGGGCGACACAAACCTTGCCGCGTTTACTGTCGGCAAACTTCAGATGTTCAAGTCAGAGGTGACGGAATTTGAAGGGACTGATTTCCCCGTACTTATCCTTGACACGACAGAGAAGGAAGTCTCACATAAGCTGATCAACAGTTATCTGCGTCTTTTGACAAATACACAGATGAATTTCGGCGACAGCACGGACTCGAGATTTGATGTTGTAATATACAATATGAAATATGAAAACGGTGGTTTTGTCGCATACACCCGCTCGAGCGGTAAAGCTACGGCTCCGAGTCTTAAGCTTTCGAGCGGATCTGACGGAAAATTCTATATGCTTAACAACGCCATCGACAGCGGAAAGGTGCAGTTCTCGCTTATTGACGTGCGTTTCTACGATCCCGCGAATGAGTCAAATGTTGCATATCACTTATACGTTCCGGTGTTCGTAAAGAAGGTTTTGTCGTATCAGTTCGATATAGTGATAAAGACCGGCACGACGTATCTCGAAAGCATTTATCTTCCTTTCAGCGGCGTACAGCATGAACTCATTGAAAACGTCGGAACGCCTGTAACGGCATGTTTCAAGTATACGTATTCCAGAACAGCTTCAGAATGGGCGGAAGCCATCAACGCGGGCGAAAATATCAGCCGCAATTATGCAAAGAGTCTGGCTTTCAAAAAGCCGAATGAAAGCTCAATACTGAAGGATTATCCGTCCGGAACGATACTTGTTCTTGTCGACAAACAGACGGGAAGACCGTATTATTCGACATGGGGAGCCGCTTTTTCCGCGGGAACGCTCACAGAGGGAACGCTGAATCTCGGCGCGTTCAAGTCCGTGATGATGAAGAATGGTGATTCGGTGACGTTCAGCGGCGACAGCTTTGAGCCGAAGAAATTCGAGCAAATGATGACTTTGAATGTGAGCGAAGATGCCGGAGGCACGCTGATAATAGATACAAAGATGACCGTCAAAAACGGCAAGGCATATCGCATTGCGACATCCGCGGAGCTGGCAAACGGAAATATTCAAAAATATACTATCGACGGAGATACTGTCACGGAAAACAACGACACCGGAACTTATGTGAACTGCGACAGCGAGATCGTTGTTATAATAGGCGATAACGCATATCGCTATGCCGAAGAAGGAGAAGAGGGAACTAAATATACCGTCACCGTCACCGCGATCCAAGGCGATGACGATCCCGCAAAGAAAATCGAAGAAAGCTATTATCTTTCGATCTTCACGGAAATGACGGACGGATACGAGCTTTTCCATTATTACAATATAACGGCTCCGGCAAAATTCGAGGATAACAACAACCCGGCGAAAATCGAAGATACAGGGGACAATAAGAGTTATAACCTTATCATGGGAAAGATTTTTGACCATGGTGCGTTTGAAATAAGCAGTTTGTCTGTTGAAAACTCGACTCCACACGACGTTCAACTAATGACGGACACAAACAATGTGCTTCAAATTACGATTTCAGCGCAAATGGGCATTGCATCTTCACTCGGTGAACTCAATAGTGAAATGGCTAAAAAAATGGGGAATACGCCCGTTTATCAGAGCTTCCTCATTTATTTGACTCGCAAGGAAGGAAACGAGACGATCAAAGCCATCCTCGGCTCGCCGACCGTGGAGGGAATATTCGGAATAGATACCGATTTGACAGATGATGTTATTG
>JAFXWT010000249.1 GCA_017542695.1 Clostridia bacterium | reverse complement strand
GAGGTAAAGGGATAGAATACGTGCACGGAAAGTCCCTGCGAGAATCCGCTTCTCGTCCTGAGATTATAGACCGAACTCATGAAGAACGACGAATTCGGATCCATGTAGTAGGTGTTATTTCTCAGGATCGTTCCCTTCGTCTGTCCGAACGCCACGTTGGAGGTGGCGAGGCCGAACTCGGTGGAGATGATATTCACGTTGTTCTCGAAGTGGATGTTTTCGTAAACAGTATCATTCACTCCGTAATCCGTATAGAGGAAGGCGGAGCGCCTGTCCGTGCGGACGTCGCAGCAACCGATACCGTTGTTGATCACATAGTTATCGGTGATGAACAGGTTGACCAGCTCGTGCGGATATCCGCCGTGGTTGAAGAACTCGTAGGAAAGGTCGCATCTGTCGAGAACGCAGCCGGACGAGCAGAAGTTGCGCATATTACCGGAATACCCCTGAGTCGAGGCGGCGGCGTCGTATACGTCCTTGAAGTAGCAGTCGTTCACGAAAACGCCGTTGCAAGCGCCCCAGTTCTGGACTGCGTTGCCGAATCTCACGGTACGGTCCGCATCGGGATCCTCAAGAATATCCTTTACCCTCGTCTGATACTGGCCGCCTATCCAGTCGAACACGCAGTTCGTGACGTAAAAGTTCTCCGCGTCGTACGTCGACAATGCGCAACCGCCGGTATACTGCAGCGTCATGTTATCGCCTCTGGTCGGCACCGTGGTCTTCGTGTATTCGCCGAGGTATTCGACAAGCTCGCCGTCCTTTGAAATGTTGATCTCGTCGTAGAACTCGCCGGGGTTGCCCTTGTCGCAATAGACCCACAAACCGCCGTTTATTCTGTCGCCGATGTACTCGAGGTTATGCTTCAGGTCGCCGGGGGAGCTGAACGGCACGCCGCCGCTCTCGAAGACCTCCTCGCCGTTGCTGACCCAGCCGTAGGGTTTGGTTTCCGCGCCGTTGAACGGATCGATCGGGTCAGAGGCGATCACGAAAATGCCCCAGCTCTCTTTTCCGTCCTTCTTGAAGACGATATTTCCGGGCATCCCGGCGTAATCCGAGTCCAGCTTCCACACGTTGGGCCAATCCGTGGAGACCCAGGTCCCGGATGCGCTGCCGATGTCGAGACGGTTGCTCAGCACCGGCTTCTCTCCGGTGCCGTAGGCGCCGTAAATCACGCCCGGGATGACCATTAGCTTGTCGTACTTGCCGTTTTCGTTGAGATTGAAGACGCTGCCTCTCTCCAGGAACACTCCGTCGCCGATCTTTACGGTCGAAGTGAAGATATTATTTTCGGCGTCCCAGACTTTATAGAGATTATTGAAGGTCTTCCAGGGCTTCGAGGGCGAGAGACCGTCGTTTTTGTCGTTTCCGCGGATGGACGAAATATAGTAGCACTTGCCCTTCACGTCGCTCTCGTCATAGCCGGACTTGCTGTTTTTGATCTTATCGACCTGAGCGTAGGCCGCGTTGTACGCGCCGAGAAGATCCCCGTCGGAGGCGGTCCTGACCTCGACGGCTTCCCCGCCCTTGTCGGTGAGCTGATCCGTGTGCGCGGAGGGATCGAACGCGGCGGCTGCCGCCTCATCCGGGAATGCGGCGAAGTATCTGAGGCGCAGAGGCCCCGTGCCGTTGAGCGTCAGGGAGATCCTGAAGGAGTTCTCGGGAGTGAATCCGCTGCCCGTCGTATCGGCGATCAGATACTGCCAGCCGTCGGCCTCTTCTCCGGTCGTGTACGCGCATTCCTTATCGCCGCGGAAATCGCTCCACATAATAAACGACGCGGAGCCGCCCTCGGGAAGCG
>JAFXWT010000248.1 GCA_017542695.1 Clostridia bacterium | reverse complement strand
ATGGGAGTTCTTCCCGTCATAAACGAAAACGACACCGTTTCCACAGCCGAGTTCGGCATCGGCGACAACGACACTCTCGCCGCTGTCGTCGCGGCAAACGCGAAGGCGGACCTTCTTGTCCTTCTTTCAGACATCGACGGACTTTACACCGCCGACCCGAGAAGCGACAAAAGCGCGAAGCTGATCCCCGTCGTCGACGAGATAACGGATGAGATAGAGAAGACGGCGGGCGGATCGGCGTCGGCTCTCGGAACGGGAGGCATGGCGACGAAGATACGCGGCGCGAAAACAGCGGGAGCGTCCGGATGCGATACGGTGATCGCGAACGGAGCGGATCCCGCGGTCCTTTACGATATATTTGAAGGAAAGGAAATCGGCACGAGATTCAGGGCGAAGAAATGACCACTCTTGATATAATAAGGAAGGCAAAAGCGGCGAGCGCCGCCGTCGCACTTTGCGATACCGAAAAGAAAAACGGTGCGCTTCGCGCCATGGCGCGCGCTCTCACCGCAAATACGGACAGGATCCTTGACGCCAACCGCGCGGACGTTGACGCTGCGCGCGGCAGAATATCGGACGTCATGATCGACCGCCTTCTTCTCACGAAGGAGCGCATTGAATCTATGGCGAAGGGCATCCTTGACGCCGCGTCTCTCCCCGATCCGGTCGGCAGGATCATATCCTCGTCGACGAGAGCGGACGGACTAAAGATCGGAAAGGTCTCCGTTCCCCTCGGCGTCGTCGCCATGATCTACGAGAGCCGTCCGAACGTGACCTCGGACGCCGCTTCTCTCGCGATAAAGGCGGGAAACGCCTGTGTTCTGCGCTGCGGCAAGGAGGCGCACGGAAGCGCCGCGGCGATTGTAGCGGCGCTCGGCGACGGGCTTGAGTCCGCGGGACTTCCGCGCGACGCGGTCGTCCTCGTCGAGGACGTCTCGCGCGAGAGCGCGAACGTTATGATGACGGCGCGCGGACTTATCGATCTTCTTATCCCGCGCGGAGGCGCGGGGCTGATAAAGAGCTGCGTCGAGAACGCGACCGTCCCCTGCATCGAAACGGGGACGGGTATATGCCACGTTTACGTCGACCGCGACGCGGATTTTGAAAAAGCACTTAAAATAGTGAACAACGCGAAGACGAGCCGCCCCTCCGTTTGCAACGCGGAAGAAGTATGTCTTATCCACCGCGATATACTCGGCGATTTTCTGCCGAAACTCGACAGCCTTCTCGTTGACGAACGTATCGCCGCGGGAAAAATACCCGTCGAACTGCGCTGCGATGAAGAGGCTCTTCCCTTCGCTCCCCACGGAGTCGCCGCGAAGGACGGCGATTTCGATACGGAATTTCTCGACTATATCCTCGCCGTCGGCGTCGTATCGTCGGCGGAGGAGGCGATAGAGCATATTTCGCTCCACTCGACGGGTCACTCTGACGCGATCGTGACGGAGAACGCGGACACGGCAAAACTCTTTACAAGCCGGGTCGACAGCGCGGCGGTCTACGTGAACGCCTCGACGAGATTCACCGACGGCGGAGAATTCGGTCTCGGCTGTGAAATGGGAATATCGACCCAGAAGCTCCACGCGAGGGGCCCGATGGGTCTTGAAGAACTCACATCATATAAATACGTCGTTACCGGAAACGGCAACGTGAGATGACGGAGGGAATTATGAAATACAAAGCGGGTTTTATCGGCTGCGGAAATATGGGCGGCGCGCTCGCAAGGGCGGCAGCGTCCGCTGTCGGAGGCAATAACGTCGCGCTTTTCGACGTTGACGGCGCAAAGTCCGCCGCGCTCGCCGGCGCGCTCGGCGCCGGTGCGACTGACGACGCCGACGTATACAAGAACTCGGAATT
>JAFXWT010000031.1 GCA_017542695.1 Clostridia bacterium | reverse complement strand
AGGAGCGGCAGCGACGGAAAAATCCCTATTCCGCAGCTGCGATTTCGCTATTGACATACTTGCGGTTTTTATGTAAAATAAAAATGAACGACAAATCGGAATTTGAGGAGAGAAATATGTTTCGATTGATTGCAGGCGCAACAATAGAGGACATTTCCGGACTGAAAGAAGAGTATCAAGTAAACGAGAATAAATTGCGCGCAAATGTCAGCGCGGAAAAAATACCGCAAGTTTTCATATCTTTTCTCAAAAAAATGAGAGAAGACGAGCCGCTGTTTCTTTTTATCGAGGCACCTTGTAAAGAAGAAGATGAATTGAGGATCAACAGTTCGCAAACGGAAAATGACGAATACATCAAAAAATATCACAAAGATGTTTATTATCTTGACGGGTGGGATCGTGAGAATTTGCTCGAACTCTTTCAAAGCGTAGTCGGCGAATTGCTTGTAAACGACGGTTTCGTGTGCTTCGGAATGGGATCGTTGGAATCACATATTGAATTGGGAAAATATGAATACAACGTTCTCGCGGGATATCTTTACGGCAATGAAGGGAAATTTTTGACTGATATTTTTGATGATCTTGGGATTTCTCATGTTCCTGAAATAATAACAGCATGGGATCTTATTTCGGATGAAAATACGGGAACAAGGAGAATAATAAAGAATAACGGAAAGGACATTTACACATTGATCGACCAGCTCAAAGAACTCGGATTGTACAAAGCGGAGACACGCGAAGAGGATTCCGGCGCGATTGTGTGAAGAGTTAATGTGAGGTATTATTACGACGTTTCCGTTTTTTGTTTTCTCTCGTTGACTTTTTTATAAATTTTGATATAATGGAGCGTAGATGTTTGCAGATCACATTCGGAGGTAAAAATGATCGAATTTGAACACGTGTTGCCGTCAATGAACATAGACGGCAAGAAAAACGGGCAATACAACAATCCCGAAATGGTGCTCCCGTGCGCGCTGACTACGACGGATTTTAAGCTTGGCGAATTTTTGCATCTTCTTCACAACACCGTCGCCGACGAGCGCCGCCTGCTCTTTCTTGACGGGCGTGTTATCGCCTGCTGTCACAACTGGATACGCGACCATGTCCATATGATGAAGGCGTTCAGACACTGGGAATACGATATGAAATCGTTTTTGCAGTACATAATCGACACGCAGACTGACGAGGGATATTTTTTCGAGCTGATAAAGCAGCTCGACGACGTTCACTGGTCGTTTGTCGGCGAAGACTGCCGCAAACTCTTTCCCGACGACGGCGTGGCGCTGGTGCGGCTTGAACTTGAGGCGGACGTCGAATATCTTGTCGTCGAGGGCGTTTGGCAGTATTATCGAACGACAGGCGATTTTGAGTGGGTGAAGAGTGTGCTTCCTCGCCTTGAAAAAGCGATAAACTATATGACCTCGTCGCCGAAACGCTGGAGTGGGAAATACGGGCTTGTCATTCGCCCGTTCACGATAGACACGTGGGATTTCACAAACGATCCCGCGTCGCAAACAGATCGCCGCATCCACGAAAACGAGCCGATGTGCGCCATGCACGGCGACAATTCGGGCGTGTACGAGGCGATGAACATACTTGCGTTTTTCAATGATAAACTCGGCGAGCATAAAAAGTCGGCCGAATGGCACCTCCGCGCGGAAACGCTGAAAGCAAATATGTTCAGATATCTTTGGAACGGCAAGTTTTTTATTCATCAGTTCCATATTGACCACGACGGCATCGACGACAAGGAAAATGTGCGCTTGTCGCTTTCTAACGGGTACGATATCAACCGCGGCGTGACGGATCTTTCGCAGTCGCGCTCAATTATCGAAGAATATATGGAGCGCCGTAAAACGACGACGGCGTTTGCCGAATGGTTCAGCATTGATCCGCCGTATGAAAACTTCAAGGGTATCAAACCGGGTAAATACGTCAATGGTTCGATATCGCCTTTTACGGCGGGCGAAATAGCTCTCGCGGCGTTCCGCAACGGTTACGAGGCGTACGGCTGGGACATTATCTCCCGCTTTATAAAGATCGCCGAGGAAGACGGGCGCGTTTGTTTTCTTTATTCTCCGCTCGACAGGGGAGCACAGAACGGATCAGGTCCGAGCGGATGGGGCTCGGCGGCGCTGCTTAACGCAGTCGACGAAGGACTCGCGGGCGTTGTCGATCGTGACTGCCTCTACAAAGAGATAGATTTCTCGCCGCGCTTTGCCGTGACAGACTACACGGAGCTTCGTTACATAACCGGATATGAGCTGACGCACAAATTCGTCGACGTTCGCTATGTGATTAAGGACAAAGGACTGCGTTACGATGTCATTTCCGAGGCGGAAAAAATCAACGCGCACATCCTTCTTCCCGATGGAAAACATGCTGAAACGGTGCTGGTGAACGGCACGGAGCGTGTGTTTGACGTTTCGACCGTCGGCGAAAGCGAATACGTCGATCTTTCGGTCGGGGGAAGTTCGCGCGTGTCGTTCGAGATCATTTTCCGCTGAAAAACATATTGAAAGTCCGATTTTCCCCGTTTTTTCAAAAGACACTTGAAATTACTGAAGAGGGATGTTAAAATAAATATGTAAATCTTTTTGCAGGAGGACAAACATGGGAATTTTCGACAAACTCAAAAACAGCGTATCTCAAGGCATCTCTTCTGCCTTTGACAAAAATCAAAAAGAAGCCACGTTCACGTTTACGGCTCTTCCGGAGAGCCTTGCCGAAATGCAGGCACTTCCCGAAGCCACGCTTGACAGCCCGTTCAAAACGGCGGCTCTTGCGCTTTGCGCTCTCTGCGCTTACGGCGCGGACAAGAACATAGGCACGGAAATGCTCAACTGGCTCCGTGGTCCGAAAGGCGAGCTTACTCAGATGGACAAGCAGTTCTTGAACGATCGCTTCGCAGACGGACGCCACTACATCCCGTTTTCGTATTTCAACGGTGCGACTCCCGATAACGATTACACACCGACTGAACCGTTCACGGTCCGCATCACGGCGAACTCGCATTCCTATGAAAACGAAGGATATGCTTCTCTGTGGCTGACGTCGGGCGGCGCGGATTCTCCTCGCAATTTCTCGCTTCGCAAGGTGGAGAGCACCGGCAAGTGGTATCTGTGGGATCAGTTCGTTATGGTCGGCATCCGCGAGCCGAAATCCAAAAATCCGTGGGCATAAATATCCGACACCTAAAAAACGGGCGGCCATGACCGCCTGTTTTTTCATTTTTATATTGAAAACATCCGCGAGATGTGGTATTATTGTTACGAAAACAAAATTAAGGAGCGAACACCATGAAAGCTTGCATAATCCAGCCATTTTATTCATTCGATCCGAGCGATCTCGATAAGTGTTTTGTCGATATGATGAAGATCGTCGACAGATGCGACGAAACGATGGACCTTATCGTAATGCCCGAATACTGCGACATCCCATCCGACGTGAAGAACGCGGCGCAGTTCAACTCGTCGATAGAAAAATACAACGACGCGGTGATGAAAAAAGCGATCGAAACGGCGCGCCGTTGCCGCGCGATCGTATTTGCCAATTTCGGTTTCCGTACGGAGAACGGTTGGCGAAACACGACGTATGCGTTCGACCGAGAGGGAAACGTAGTCGGAAAATATTTCAAGGCGCACCCCGCGCCGTCCGAGGTCAAAACGGCGGATGAGGGCGGCAACGGCATGGACTGCACGTACAGCTATCATTACGAAAAGCCGTACACCGTTGAGATCGAGGGTATCCGCTTCGGATTTATGACGTGCTACGATTTTTATATGTACGAGGGATTCGCGTCGCTCGCAAGGCAGAACGTCGACGTTATTATCGGCTGTTCGCACCAGCGCACCGACACGCATAACGCGCTCGATCTGATCGGGCGGTTCCTTTGCTACAACACGAACGCATATCTTGTCCGTTCGTCCGTTTCACTCGGCGAGGACTCGGAGGTGTGCGGCTGCTCGATGATCGTTTCGCCCAAGGGCGAAATGCTCGTCAATATGAAAAACGACGTCGGATTTGCAACGTACGAATTCGATCCTCACGACAAATATTATAAGCCCGCGGGCTACAAGGGCACGCCGAAATCGCACTACGAATACATCGACGAGGGACGCCGCCCGTGGCTCTACCGTCCGGGCGGGAGCATGATGATCCCCTGCGACAAATATCTGCCGTATCCGCGTGTCTGCGCGCACCGCGGCTTTTCGACGATCGCGCCCGAAAACAGCATGCCCGCGTTTGGCGCGGCGGTCGCGCTCGGCGCGGAGGAGATAGAATTCGACATCTGGTCGACCAAGGACGGCGAGCTTGTTTCCATCCACGACTCGTCGCTCGGCAGAGTTTCGACGGGAAGCGGATTCATCTGGGAACACACGTTCGAGGAGCTTCAGAACTATGATTTCGGTGTCAAGCACGGCGAGCGCTTCGAGGGGCTGAAAATCGTAAAATTTGAGGATATACTTAAAAAATTTGCCTCTACTACTATAATGAACATCCACGTGAAAATATGGGACGAGGAGTACTACCGCAAGGGAGTCGACGCGCCGGATCCGCAGTATGAAAGAATTGCCGGACTGCTCCGTCAGTACGACTGCGAGCACCACTGCTACACGATGACTGTCTCCGACAAGTGTCACTGCGAATTTCACGAGATCGCGCCCGATATTTGTCGCTGCGTCGGCTGGGACGGAAACAAAGATCCGCTCTCAATGCCAAAACGAGCCGTCGCGCGCGGCGCGGAGAAAAT
This sequence comes from Clostridia bacterium, assembly GCA_017542695.1. The sequence goes on along the minus strand of JAFXWT010000031.1, from coordinate 2,619 downwards.
ACAGCTGTTTAAGCCGTATTTCGACCAAAGCTCGTTCGATCTTGCAAAAGCAAACGGAATTCTTTGCAACGTTTTCTGGTCGGACGATCCCGAAGAGGCGTGCAGATTCATCGACATGGGCGCGGACACGATACTGTCGAACGATTACCTCCGCGTTGCCAATGCTGTAAAAGCACACGTTGCCGAAAAGAAGCAAGGTAAATAAAATTTACTCACCGAAAAGACGGAGAAAAAACATGATACATATAAATACAGATATCGCCGTCGGCGCGTCAGCACCGTTCACACTGCTCCATGTTTCCGATACGCACCTGACGCTTGCGGACGGGCGCGACGGAGAAAGAAAAGTGCGCCTTGCGGAGAAACGCACGCGCGTTTTTCCCGATGGAAAAGCGTCTCTTGATGAAATTTCCGCCGAATCCAAACGGCTCGGCGCACCGATAATCCACACCGGCGATCTTATTGATTTCGTGTCGCGTAAAAACCTCGAATATGCAAAAAAATACGTTCGGAACAACGACGTTTTACTGACTGCCGGCAACCATGAATTCAGTTTATATGTCGGCGAGGCGTTTGAGGACGAGGCATACAGAAACCGCAGTTTATCGCGTGTTCAGGCGTATTTTTCAAACGATATCAGATTTTTCTCGCGCGTGATCAACGGCGTAAATCTCGTTGGTATCGACGACTCGTATTACCGCTTCGACAAGCCGCAGCTCAACGCGCTGAAAAGAGAAGTGAAACGCGGTTTGCCGATCCTCCTTTTCATGCATTGCGCGCTTTTTGAAGATAAGTTGTGCCACGAGATCGTAAACGTGCGAGGCGCGGAAGCGCCGTATCTGACGTGCCCGCCTCCAAGCGCGCTCGATGGCTGTTCGGAATACCGCGTCCGCCAGCAAACACCCGACGAAATGACGATCGAAGTGACCGAATACATCAAGTCCGAGCCGCTTATAAAAGCGATCTTCACGGGACATATGCATTGGGACTGGGACGGTATGATAACCGATAGAGTACCGCAGTATATCACCGGTCTTGAAACGATCAGATACATCAATATCAAGTAACGTAAATTTTATTTACCCGCCTTGACATCGCCGACGCTTTAACGTCGGCGTTTTGATAATAAATATTTTATGTAAAAAGTCGAAAAATATATTCAAAAAAATCAAAATAGGTATGTACAAATCCGAAAAAGTATGATACAATATATATGTTCAATTTTTATGTTGTCGCATTATGTGGTGTATTCCCGCCGCGGCGGCGATTTGCCGAAAGGAGCGGTTTTATGAAGCCGAAGATCAGATTTTTCGCCGTTTTGCTTGCTATGGTCTTTGCTTTTTCGCTCGTTTCGTGCGGTGAAAAGGAGCCGATCAATATCTTCGGCGGATTCATTTCCGCCATCAAATCGTGCGACGCAAAAAGTGCTTCCGCATGCGTTTCGTCCGGCTCGTCGATCGAAAAGTTTTCGGACGCTATCGCGTTGTCCGACGATTTCGAGCGTGAAACTCTTAAAGATGTCTTTTCGCTTATCGGATATACCGTTATTTCAGAAAATGTCGAGCGCGACGAGGCGGGGAGTGAAGTAGTTATCACAGATAAAGACCGGCAAACGATAAGGATCGAGATATCCGCGCCCGATTTTGCGTCTCTTATGTCGCTCGCTATGAGCGAGGTGATGTATTCTTCAAAACCGAAGACCGATGTAATGCGCGACTTTCTCGACGACGGAACTGTCGGCAGATATGTAAAAAAAATGACGCTTGACGTCGTCATAGTCAAAGAAAGCGGCGAGTGGAAGCTTCCGCTTTCGCAAAAAGAAAATAAACAGCTTTACGACGCGCTGAAACTTGATTCATTTGCGCCGTGGCTACTCGGATGATTATGGATAAAACAAAAAGGACATTTGATAAGACGCCCGACGAAAACGTCATCGTCGGCAGGAATCCTGTTTTTGAACTGCTCAAAAGCGGAAAGAATATCGAAAAACTATACGTCCAGCGCGGCGAGCGCGAGGGCTCCATCACAAAGATATTTTCGATGGCGAAGGAGCGTGGCGTAACGGTCGTTGAGGTTGACAAGCGAAGACTTGACGAATTGTCGATGGGCAACGCTCATCAGGGTGTAGCTGCCATCGCTTCAGCGATAGAATATGTGACGATAGAGAATATCGTCGAAGCGGCGAAGAGCAAAGGCGAAAAACCGCTGATCGTCGTTCTCGATGGGGTCGAAGACCCGCACAACATCGGCGCTATTCTCCGATGTGCCGACGGCGCGGGAGCGCATGGGGTCATCATCGGAAAGCGGCACAGCGCCGTGATGGGACAGACCGTGTTCAAATCGTCAGCGGGCGCCGCGTCGTACGTTCCCGTTGCGAAAGTTGCGAACATCCCCTCAGCGATAGACGAGCTGAAGGAGCTCGGCGTTTGGACTTACGCCGCCGACATGGACGGGGAAGATTATCACGGCACTGATTTTGACTGTGCCGCTGCGATAGTCCTCGGAAACGAAGGGTTCGGAATATCGAGACTCGTAAAGGAAAAATGCGATTTTACCGTTTCGATATCAATGCACGGCAAGGTGAATTCGCTCAACGTGTCGACCGCGGCGGCGGTGCTT
>JAFXWT010000247.1 GCA_017542695.1 Clostridia bacterium | reverse complement strand
CATTCCTGTATTTGCTTCATCGGTACGCCGTTGGCGAGCATCAGCGACGCGCAGGAATGCCTCAGGTCGTGAAAACGTATCTGCCTCAGCCCGTACTTCTTCAAAAGCCGCCCGAACGTTTCGGTGACCCAGTTCGGTTCAAAGAGTTTCCCCATTTCGTCCACGAAAACATATCCGTCGTATTTGTAGTCGTAGCAGTTGCCGCAGACGCGCTTGTTCACCTCCTGCTGTTCCTTCAGAGCCATGAGCCGTTCCTTGAACTGACCGACAAGCGGCATGGTACGCAGACTGGATTTCGTTTTCGCTTTATCCGACTGAATGATGACCTTTTTGCCGTCGAGCTGTGTGCTCGTTACGGTGTGCCTTACCGTGACCGTGTCGCGCTCGAAGTCAATGGCGTCCCACCGGAGCCCTATGATCTCTTCGCGGCGGAAGCCGTAGAACGCGGTCATCTGGATCAGCAGACCGAGCTTGTGCGTTTTCGTTTTCTCGAAAAGCTGGGCGAGCTCCTCGTCGTTATAATACGACGCGATATATTTTGCCTTTTTCGGGCGCTGTACTTTATTCATCGGGCTGAAGTCGAGCAGATCGAGCATGACCGCGTGCTGAAACGCGCTGTGGATCACGACGTGCTCTTTGATGACCATTGCCTGCGTCCTGTGTTTCATTTCTTCAACGTAGAACATCTGAATATCGACCGCCTTGACGCCGCCGAGCGTCTTTTTCTTTTCCCTGAAATAAGGACCGATATAGTTTTGGACGAGATTGGAATAGTTCGCGTAGGTCGTGAGCGCGACGCTCCCTTTCTTCATCTCGAGCCATATATCGAGATAATCGGAGAAAAGCATATCAGACGAGAGATCGCCGTAGCCGCTCTTGACTTTTGGAATAACGAAATTGCGGCGTATCTCGACGAGCTTTTCCTCCGCCGCTCTTTTGTTTCCCCTGACGGGGAGATTTGTCGGGATCCACGGCTGATGCCGTTTCCCGATGTCGTCTGTGTAGGTGAGAACTGCGTAATAATAGCCGTTCTTTTCCTGTAAATGTCCCGATACCATATTATTTAACCTCCTTGTTATGATTTTTGGGACGGCAGAGCCGTTTCGGACCGGCTTTATTATACCGATCCGAAACGCTGCTGCCAAATGTGCAAAGTCGGAAACTTCCGCTTCGGTCCGAATCAGCGCGCGCCTTTATCGCGCTGACGTTTCAGAAGCTGAAGCCCCTGTAAAATATCCTTCAGCACCTTTTCCGGGGTGTCCGTGGGCTTGAAAAACGCCTTGACGTCCTCATATTTGATGCGGAAGGACGGTTTCTGATTGGGTTTCTCTTCGCGCATAACGTCGTCCACAACGTTGTAGTCAAGTTTGCCCGCCTCGAACGCCTTTCTCATTCGGATCGCCTGGTCGTGCGACGGGAATGATTCGGTGTCGTCGATAAGGTCAACGACGTCCCGTTGAGATTCTTCATCGAGATAGGAAAGCTCCACCGCGGGGCGCATTTTGATCTTACCCTCGTCCACGAAATCCTGAAGTTCGGGTACAAGATTTGTCAGACGGATATAACGCTGGATCTGGCTCCGGCTTTCACCAACTTCCTCTGCCAGTTTTTCGTTTGATCTTGTCCCGGTTAAATTCGGCCCCACTGGGGTCGAATTATCGCTACTGGGTCTACCGGGCGTTCGTTTCATTGCTTCGAGCTTCATTTTATACGCCCGTCCTTTGTCGCAGGGCGCGATCTCCGAGCGCTGACTGTTGCTGTCCACCATCAGAATGATCGCCTCATCGCGGCTGACGTCCACGACTTCGCATTTCATCGCCGGAAGCCCCAACCGCTCGCAGGCGCGTTTTCTTCTG
>JAFXWT010000246.1 GCA_017542695.1 Clostridia bacterium | reverse complement strand
GGCGACGTTTTTAATCCGGTCGCTTTCAGGCAGAAGCTCGTTTCTGACGGCGATCACGTCGGGAAGATCGAGATTATATATCATACATTTCCCATTATCGCAGTTTTCCGCCGTCTGATCCAGTCCGCAGCCGAGATTGACAAGAGCGGCGCGGGGATGATCTTTCAGATATTCCTTCGCTTCGATCATCAGATCGTTTTCGCGCATGGCGACCTCCAGCGCCCCGAAACGGTGGGCGAAGCTCTTCGATCTCTTTTCAAGTACGGAAAAATCGTAGTCGATGCGGTCGATCAGCCCGACCGCTTTTTCATCCCGGAACAGATTCGGGAACTGCTCGGTGCAGAGCTTGCGGCCGTAAAGCGGGATGACGAGCGTTTCCTGCACGGTGTTTTTCTCAATATGCGTTTTCATTTTCTCCCTACCAGAAGCGCGGAGCCCGAAAGTCCCATCCGGACCGCTTCCCATTTCGTCATGAATCTGCCGGTCGAGTCGATAAGCTCTACCTTTTCATAACCCATATCCTTCAGCTTTTTCACAAACGAGGGCATATCGCCGTATTTGGATTTTGAAAAGATGTCGTGCAGGGCGAAAACGCCGCCTTTTTTCAGCACGCGCAAAGTTTCGAGTAAAATCGCCTGACGGTCATTTGTCGGGATGTTATGGTAAACGTAGTTGCTCGTCACCGCGTCGAAGGTCCCGCCCGGGAAATCGAGCTTGCAGGCGTCGCCGCGCTTGAACGTGACGTTTTTCACGCCCTCCGCTTTTGCGTTTCTTTCGCAGAGCGGCTTATTGAAGGAGGCGTATTCCTTTCCCCAACGGTCGACGCCGATAAATGAAGCGTTCGGATTGCACTTTGCGCAGGCGATGGCGAGTGCGCCGCTGCCGCAGCCGACGTCAAGACCTTTCCCGCCGTCCGGCAGTTTTACGTATTCCGCGACGCCTTCGATGATCTGACGCGACATTTTACGTTTGCCGTTATAATCGAACGCGTGGTACATCATGATCATCCATATAGTCACGCAGGCGCAGACGATCGTTGCTATGAGAAAAACGACGAACAGCACAGTCTTTGCCGTACCGGAAACAAGTCCGGTACAGCCGAAAACAATGAAGAGCGCAAGGCATACGAGGGTTCCGGCAAGCGTGCCGAGCACCATTCCTTTAGGCATCCAGTTTTTATAGTCGGGTTTCATAGCTTTATCCTTTCTTTATACGCTCCATGCGGCGTTTGCCGACTGAAGCTCCGCCATGCGGCGGAAGAGACTGTTTTCGTTTTTCAAAAGTTCTTCCGGTCTGCCTTCCTCAGATACTTTGCCTTCTTTCAGAACGACGATCTTGTCCGCGCCGGAAACGGTGCGCATACGGTGCGCAATGACAAGTACGGTCTTGCCGGAAAGAAGGCGGGAAAGCGCTTCCTGCACCTTCGTTTCGTTTTCCACGTCAAGAGATGCCGTCGCTTCGTCGAGAAGCACGATCGGCGCGTCTTTGAGCAGCGCGCGGGCGATCGAAATGCGCTGACGCTCGCCGCCGGAGAGCTTTGCGCCGTTTTCTCCGATCGGAGTCTGATAACCGTCCGGGAGTTTTTCGACGAACTCGTCGCAGTTCGCCGCCTTTGCCGCCGCGAGGACCTCCTCGTCTGTCGCGCCGTGCTTTCCGAGGCGGATATTTTCCATAACGGTGTCGTCAAAGAGAACGACGTCCTGAAATACCATCGAATAATCGGTGAGAAGCACTTCGGGATCGACGGTCGAAATATCCACACCGCCGACTTTGATCTTTCCTTTGTTTATATCCCAGAGCCGCGCGGCAAGACGCGCGCAGGTGCTCTTTCCGGAGCCGGAGGGGCCGACGAGCGCCGTGACCTCGCCCTCCTTGGCGGTGAAGCTCACGCTGCTGAGTACCTCGTGATCGTCATAGGCGAAGCTGACGTTCTCAAAGGTGATATCGTGTCCGTCGGGCTTGAAGGTATCTTCGCCTTGCGCCGTCGGCGTGTCGTATATCTCGTTAAGGCGGCTTGCCGAGATCTGCGAGACGAACATCTCCGCGATCAGCGCGAGCGCCTGATCGAACGGGGCGTAAACTCGGGTGATGACCATAAGGAACATGAACATCAGCATAAAGTCGATTTTTCCGGAAAGAATGAGAGAAGCGCCGGTGAGGATCGTCGTGGCGACGCCGAGGCGCATGATGACGGAAGCACCGTTGACGAACAGACCGATCACAAGCTCGCCTTTTCTGTTCGTTTTTTCAAATCTGTCGATCTTTTTGTAAAGTCTGTCAAGATAATCCTTTTCGCGGTTGGTCGCTCTGATCTCGCGGATATTCTCAAGCGACTCCTGAATATTGTCGGATACCGCCAGAGCGTCTGATTTCAGTTTTACGGAGGCGCGCTTTTGTATTTTCCGGCTGCCGAACAGCAGGATGAACGCGACAGGGACGCCCCACAGGCAGGCGATCGCCATGCGCCAATCGTAGATAAAGAGCACGAGGGCGATGATCGCCGTTGAAATATACGCTCCGTATAGGTAACCGAGGCAGTGAGACCAGACGTGTTCCAGACGGTTGACGTCGCCCATGACGGTCTCGGTCAGATCGGCGAGATCGCGCTTTCCGAAATATCCGAGCGGCAGACGGCGAAGCCGTTCCGCAAGCGTGATGCGCGTGTCTTTTATCTCTCTGTAAACAAGTCCGTAGGTATTATGATACTGTTGCAGGTGCGTGATAAACGACAAAATCACGAACGCGGCGACAAGCCCGATAAAGAGCCACGCGTTCGGCAGGGCGTCGCCGCCCGTCAGCGTATCCATATAATTTTGCATCAGGAAATATAAGATTCCCATTCCCGCCATCATAAGCAGGTTGACGACGACCGTCCACGCGGCGCCGACTCTCGTGTTTCGGAGTCCCTTATCGGTCAGCGCGTATTTCTTTTGGAGTTTCTTTCCCATCATTTCAAGCGCCCTCCTTTACGGAAGCGATCTTCCATTTGACCGCCTGATTGTATTCCTTCCACATTCTCTCGTACAGTCCGCCGCCTTTGGCAAGCTCATCGTGCGTGCCTTCTTCGATGACTTTCCCGCCCTCAAGGACAACGATCCTGTCGGCTCCGACTACGGTCGAGAGCCGGTGCGCGATCATGATGACCGTGCGTCCCTCGGTCAAGGTTCTCAGCGCCTTTTGGATCAGCGCCTCGTTTTCGGGATCGGCGAACGCCGTCGCCTCGTCAAGCACGATGACAGGGGCGTTTTTCAGGATCGCACGGGCAAGCGCCACGCGCTGCTGTTCGCCTCCCGAAAGATACGTTCCATCCGAGCCGATCAGAGTATCTATTCCGTTCGGGAGCTTTTCTATAATATCGTCGCACTGCGCGGCGTGAAGCGCCGAGAGGACTTCCTCACGCGATGCGTCCGGACGCGCGGTGCGCACGTTTTCAAGGATCGAGGTCTTGAAAAGGCGGGTGTTCTGGAAGACGAACGCGACTTTATCCATCAGTACGTGCGGATCGATATCCTTCACGTTGACGCCGCCGACAAGGACCTCGCCGGAAGAAACGTCCCAGAAGCGCGGTATTAAGCTCGCCGCCGTCGTTTTACCGCCGCCGGACGGACCGACGAGCGCGACCGTCTGACCGGGCAGGACCTTGAACGAAACGTGCTCGAGCGCCGGAAGTTCCGCGCCGTCGTAAGTAAAGGTAACGTCTTTGAACTCCACGCCGTTGTCCTTCGGCGCCTGCGGATCATCCGTTATCTCAAGCGTCGGCGCGTCCATTACGGTATTTATGCGACTGAGCGCTGTCTTTGCCAGCATCGTACCCGACACGGCGAACATGATCCTCGCCAGCGCCGTGGAAACGATCGCCGAGAACACCGCGTAGAACGCGAAATTCGTGATGAATCCGGCAAAGTTTCCTGCAGAAAGAGCGGACGGCGCGATCAGAAGCACCGCGGGGACGAGAAAGATGAAGACGCCCTCCGTTGCGGTCAGGTTGACTGACTGAGGCACGCGGCACACGCCTCCGGTGTATTTTTCCGCTTTGGCGCTGTAATCCTCTATCGCCGCTTTGAACGCCTTGAAGGAGTACACCGTCTGCTGAAAGACCTTGACGACGGGAATGCCGCGCACGTATTCCGTGCCTGCTTTGCTCATCACGTCCTGCGCCTGCTGATATTCCATCATCAGCTTTGCGTTCTTGCCGCCCATCATCGCGAACATGGCGAGAACGGATATCACGGCGGCGACAAGACACGCCGCGCCCATACGCCAGTCGAATACGAACATTAAAACGAGCATTCCGACAAACATGGCCGCCGTGCCGACGATGTCGGCGAGGTTGTGCGCGAGCAGCGTTTCGGTCTCCGCGGCGCCCCCGTCCAGACGGTTGCGAAGCAGTCCCGAGGCGTTGTTGTCAAAGAAGCCGAGAGGCGTTTTCATCAAATGCGCGACGCCCCTCTTTCTGATGTTCGCGGCGGTACGGAACGCCGATAAGTGCGTGCACATCAATGCGGCGAAATATACGATGATGCCTCCAAAGGCAAATGCGAACGCCGCCCAGCCGTATTTTGCGATCTCTGTCGCCTCCGTCCAGTCCGGAGCGACGCGGATCAGATCCCGCGCCGCCAGCCAGATACAGACGTAAGGAGCCATACCCATGATCATGGCGACTGCCGAAAGGAACATCCCCAAAAACGTCAGCGCCCTGTACTTTCCGGCGTAGCCGAGAAGTACGCCGATCTCATTTTGCTTTTTTTGTTTCATATTTCAGTTCCCCTTTCCGATAACAATGAAACGGTTTTTCTATATTAGCGTCCGGGCTTTTCATAAACCCGATCTCATTGCTTCTCCTTTTCTATTCGCGTCCGTCCTTGAGCGCCGCGATCATATCGGTGCGGTCGACCTTGCGGCGAAGGAGCAGGAGCGAGATGATATAGCTTGCGGATGTGATGAGCGCCGTATATAGGATGCTTTGCGGATAAAGCGTCGCCGGGATGATGATGCTTTCCACCTCCACGAACTGCGCACAGTACCACGCCATAACGCCGTACGCGGCGGCAATACCGAGCGCGATCCCGGGGATCAGAAGCAGGTGATTGGACGAGAGGATCATTGAATTGATCCGCCTGTTCTCATAGCCCAGCACCTTCAGCATCGAGATATTATGGCTGTTTTCCGCGATCACCGTGTTGATCGTGGCGTAAAGCGAGGCGATACAGACGATCATACCGATGATCATAAACGCGTAGATCAGTCCGCCCATGGCGGTCATCATATTGTCCATCTGCGTTTCGTAAGTCTTGTCGGAAATGATCTCGGTCACCTCGTCGCTCTTATAGCCGAGGGCTTTGTCCGAAAGAACGGCGTTATAATGCTCGCCCTCCACGCCCGCGATCTCTGCCGCCTTTTCGCGAGAGGTGAGGATATAGCTCTGATATCCGTTTTTGATCACGCCGTCGATCCTGACGGTCTTTTCCTCAAGTGTTGCTATGCTGCGGAAGGTGAAGGAGTCGCCCTTATGAACGCCGAATATCTCTTCAAAAAGAGTGGTGATATAAAAGCCGTTTTCGGTGTCGGCGGTCTCGCCGCTTGTCAGTTTTCTGTTCCAAAGCACGGCGTCGCCGTCCATTCCCATCAGCGTGAAGCGGCGCGCTTCTTTATCCTCGTAAGGCAGCACGAACACGGCCTCGCCGTCTTCGGGCTTGCCGTCTTTGAGCGTATTCAGAACGTATTCGTATTTGAAGCTGCCGAACTCGCCGTGCGCCTGCACGCCCACCGCTTTCACGGAATCGATGAACGAAAACGCGAACGCGACGATCATAGCTCCGAGGAAGATACCGAGGAAGATCACGAAGCTCCTCCCGGGACTTCCGATCAGCTGCCTGACAGCGAACTTTCGTTTGATCGGCGCTTTTTTACGGGAAAGTATCTTTCGGCTCTTCGCATCATTTCCGACCTGTCCGGCAAGCAGCTTGACCGTATCTTCGGAAAGCAATCTGCGAACGCGGAGCATGGCGGCGAAGTAGTAGATCAGAGCCGGGATGACGACGCCTGCGACAGCGACCCATACCGGCAGATGAAACTCCGGCTTCATCGGCTCATAATCGGCAAGCCCGAGCGAGCCGAACGGCGTTGACAGGATCAGCGCGGCAACGGAGGTCAGAAGTCCTCCGATAACGCCCGGGATCAGCGCGAACAGACTGTAATGGCGCATCAGCTTCGATTTTTTATACCCGAGCGCCGAAAGTGTGCCGATCAGCTTCTGTTCAGCGCGGATGCGGCGGCCGAGCAGGATGCAAACGAGCGCTACGGTGAGCAGTGGGAAGATCACAAGGATGAACCAGGAGGACATAAGGAACATGTCCGCCTGTTCGTGGACGAAGGTGACGCGCTTGTTGTTCGCCGCCGCGAGATAACCGGACATGAAATAATCTTCGTTGACCTGTTTGCGGAAAGCGGTTTCATCAGTACCCGCACCGTATATTACTTTGTTGTTGATACTTCCGCCGCCGAAACGCGAGGCAAACTCGTTTTTTGTCATATAAGCGAGAAAGAACGACGTCACGTTTTTGTAATCGTCCGACTCGTTTTCGACCATATAGAGGTAATCCGGTCGCAGAAACGTTCCCGCGACGGTATATTCTTTACCGCCTATCTTTATTCTATCGCCGGGTTTCACGCCGTTTTCGACCGCGTATCCCGCTGAGATCAGGACTTCGCCGTCCGACCTCAGATCACGTCCGTCCTGTATCTCGTACAGATCGATCTTTTTGTTCGGAGCAAAAACGCGGACGCGCACGTCGCCGTCGTCGACCCCGGCGAAACGCTCCTTTTCAAGCGTACCGCCGTATTTGCTTTCAAGCGCCGACAGTTCTTCGTCCGGTATCTCCTTGTACGTTGAAAACGTTGCGCTCTCAAGCTTGTTTTTTGAGAAGAATTCGTCTCCGTATGCGTTGATGCCCGTACCCGCGATATAGAAAAGGTAGAACATCAGAAGCGTCACCATCGTCAGTACCGACGCGGCGATATAACACGGGAGATTGGCTTTGATACTGCGGACGTATCTCTTGTTCAGTTTCATAGGCGCCTCACAGTTCTATCTCGTCGGCGGTCCGTTTTTTTGCGTTTTCAGTGACAGAGGCGATCTTTCCGTCGCGGATGCGCACAACGGTATCGGCAAGGTCCGCTATCGACTCGTTGTGCGTGATGATCAGAGTCGTCGTGCCGTACCCGCGGTTGATCTTTTCGATGAATTTCAGCACCGAACGGGACGATCTCGTATCGAGCGCGCCGGTCAGCTCGTCGCAGAGCAGTAGCTTCGGGTTTTTGACCATAGCGCGGGCAATGGCGACTCGCTGCTGCTGACCGCCCGAAAGCTCGCGGGGGAAGCGGTAACGGTACTTTTCGATATCGAGCGCGGTCAGTATCTCATCCATATCGAGCGGATCTGCGGCGATCTCCGATACGACCTGCACGTTTTCCTCGACCGTCAGATCGGGAATCAGGTTGTAAAACTGGAAGATAAAACCGACGTTCTGCTTTCGGTAAGCGGTCAGCGCTTTCTTTGAAAGCCCGGTGATCTTTTTCCCATCGACGGTGATCTCGCCCGAGTCGAGCGAATCAAGACCGCCGATCATATTCAGCAGCGTGCTTTTTCCGGATCCGGACGGGCCGAGAATGACGCAGATCTTTCCTTTTTCAAGCGAAAAGTCAACGCCGTCGAGGGCGAAAACCGCCGCTTCTCCCGTACCGTACTGCTTTTTCGCGCCTTTGATCTCGATGAACATACCGCCTTCCTCCTTATCTGCCGAACAGACCGCGCTTTTTGTATTCCTCGGACGAAACGGAAACGAAAGTGTAACCCGTATCTGTGATCGCCTTTTTCAGCGCTTCTTCGTCGGGGACGCCGTCGTATAAAAACGTCGCTTCACCGCTTTTCCTTGAAGCAGACACCTTTTTCGCGTCGGGAAAAGCCCTTCTTATCGTGTCGCAGATATGCGCCTCGCACATACCGCACATCATTCCGTCGATTTTCACCGTGATCTCTTTCATATTGTCCTCCTTTGGTTAGCATTGGCTAACCGTATGCGTTAAAATCAAGGGCTTGCCGCCCCGATTTTGTTTTTGTTTTTATCCGAGCGCCACGTCGAGCGCCATCATGACAGTAAAGCCGAGCGCGAACATCACCACGCCGATATTCGAATGCTCTCCCGCCGACATTTCGGGGATCAGTTCCTCCACGATGCCGCGACCATCACGCCGCCCGCAAAGCCGGTAAGCGCCCGCTGCAACGAGCGGCTCAGCTGTTTTTTCATAAAGAACACGCACGCGGAGCCCAGAGCCGTGCCTATGAACGGGATCGCTATCCCCTCTGTCACTTTCAGCCACATTGATAATTTCATGTTAGCCGTTGCTAACTAATACCTCAAAAAATAAAGAGAATAACTCTCCTAATCTGTTGTTTGGTGAATTATGACAGTTAGCCACCGCTAACTATTATAATACAAAGTCTATTATTTGTCAATGGGTTTTGAACAAAAAGTCAATTATCTGCATTATTTAACGTTCAAATCCCCCCATCCCGTCCCTTTTTGCTGTTCTTTGCAGCGTAAAGAAACGCAAAAAGTACACCAGCATTTTTGCCCGTTTTCGCTGCCTGAAATGAAAAAATCGGGCTTCGGGACAGCATCACCGCTGTTTCGAAGCCCGATTTTAACCTCAAAAACCCTGAAAAACCGCGAAAAACGCCCAAAGGGCGCAAAAAACGCAATCTGTCGTGGTAGACAAATTGCGTTTCTTTTGTGGCGTCCCCGAGCGGATTCGAACCGCTGGCCTTTCGCTTAGGAGATATGCCAAGCAGTCGGATTGAGCTAAGAGCACAATATATAGATAGATTTACAACATTAAAATCTATATATTGTGGTTGTGGTGCGTATAACTTTGGCACCTTCGGTGTTTTCAATTACAATAAAACGCTCGATCTATTTTTCCGGTGCCGAAAACGGTGCCAATCCGGCAGCAAAAAAAGGAATACAGTCAAGAAAGGATTCACTTTTCCCCGTGAAAGGGATAGGTCAATC
>JAFXWT010000245.1 GCA_017542695.1 Clostridia bacterium | reverse complement strand
GAGATCGGTGACGGCGGTGACAGGCGTGACGGCTTTATCGGGGCGCACCTCGTTTTGGTCGTCACCGGCGTCACTCGCGTCACTTTTGCGAAGCGTGATGAGCCGCGCGCTGTTCTTTCTGTGTGTCTCGAACTCGATCCCGGCGGGTTTCAGAATATCGTTGTAATATTCCACGATCGCGTTCTTCACCGCTACCGGCGACATGATCGGATCTCCCGTCGCACGGATCAGTTCGGTCGCCGTTCCCGTCCATTCGGTCTTGTCCCGCATAAACTTCACAAGCTCCATTAGGAACGGCGGCTCTTTCTCCCGCATCATTTCCGAGCTGTCGTTGCGCTCGACGAACACCCACCGCAGGTTCTCAAACCGCAGGACGATCTGCTGCATTTCGATATCGCGCCCGGTGGCGACGAGGATGCCCATCTCCGATTCGCGCTTGTCCTTCATGAGCACGAACGAGGTATCCACTGCGCCGGTGATTCCGGACGACCCGGAGACCTGATTGAACACGTCGCTGTCCTTCTGCTTCCTCAGATGGTGGACAAGCAAGAAGGAAACGTCGCGTGCGGCGGAAATCTGTTTCAGCGCGGAGATGTCGTCGTAGTCGCTTGCGTACATTCCGCCCGAGGCGTTGTTCTTCTGCGCGCGGATCTTCTGCAGCGTGTCGATGATGATCAGCTTGGTGTCCGGGTAAGTGTGCAGATAACTGCCGATCTCGGTGTCCAGCCCGTTGCCGATCGTCCCCGCCGTCACCGCGAAGCGAAGGTTGGACGGTGCTTCGTCGGTGAGCTTCATCAGGCGGCTCTGGATGCGCGCCAACGTGTCCTCGAGGCTGAGGTAGAGCACGCCGCATTTCACCGTTTCCATGCCCCAAAACGGTTCGCCCGATGCAAGTTTGAGTGCAAGGTCGAGCACCAGCCAGCTTTTGCCGATCTTGGCTGAGCCGGAGATCAGATGCACGCCCTGCGGGATCAGCCCGTCCACAAGAAATTTGCTTTTCGGTAGGGGCTTGTCCAGCAGCGTCGCGGCGTCGATACTCTCGAACCCCTCACGCCATGCGATGCGCGGATCGAACGCGTCCGTTCCGTTCAGCCCGTTCATCTGCTCACCTCCTCGTCGGGTCCGAAAAGGCACTTCATCAGATCGTCTCTTTGGATGATGAGTTTGCCGCCTTCCCAACTGGACGGAACAGAGCCGAGGTGTCTCACGCCTTTTGCGTGCTTCAAACGCTGAAGTGTCGCCTCCCTCTTTCTGTCTGTGACCGGCGCTTCCGGGATGTCAAAAACAATGACGTCGTTGGGCTTGTTCAGCCCGTTTTTGGGTTTTGTTCTCATGACAAAAACCTCCTTAAAAATATTTACGGATCGCTCCGTATGTAATGCCGGTCACTGGAAGGTGGGCGCAGTATTCATAATTGTAAAAGTGGGGGCAGTTATCAAATATGGAGGTTGCCGTTTTACCCGAACGTCGTTTTTATATACCTGCCCCGGAGTCTCACCGCAGCGTCGCTTCGCTCAACCTTTCGGCATCGTGGCGAAGTCATATCCCGTTCGGACGGTCATTCAGTTGTTAAGGAGCGTGGGGATTATTTAGCCCTCCATCTTCTTTGGACAATGGGGTGCTGTTTTTTAGCCCTTTTCAAAAACTTTTTTAAAAATCCTCTCAATTTCCTATTGGTAGGAAAAAAAACAAAATGGTCCAAAGATTTTTCGAAATTATCAAATTGTTTACATTTGTGCCTCCACTTTTTTATTGGTACGGAAATCGTGCAAACTACAAAAACTTTTTTCTCTCACTATTACTACTCGTACAAAAAATTCGATTTGTACGATATTTTTTCTCTCACTACTCTAATGGCCAAAAAATCGACATGGGTGGTCACGCTTTTTCGCTCTTTTTACAAAACGTTTACAATCACCCCTCACTTTCTTATTGGCACGAAAAATAACAAAACTGCAACGCGCTCACTCTACTTTTCTATTGGTACGCAAAACAACCGAAATGCCGAAACGTTTTCATATAAATACAAAAATCCCTTCCAAGCGTAAGCAGGAAGGGACTCGCAGTACCGTATGAAGCGTGTCAGCGGAAACAAAAAACACCGCATGACAATAAAACAGATCTATCTGTTTCATTCTTCATACGGTGCCTGGGTAGTCTAATCAGGACAAACGCCTGATACTCTCAGCCTTGCGGCTGACGTGCAACTCAATGCTGCTCCGCTTACGCGCTACAAAGATCATTATTCAGTTGTGTGGGTATTATAGCACGGCTTTTCGTATTTTGCAATAGGAAAAACGAACAAATTTTCGTTTTCCGGTCAATTGTCGGTATTTACCGACAAGTCAAAGCCCAAATTGTAAATTTTCTGTGGACTCAATGAAACGCGCTATGCTGTCCGGCTTGCGATCCCGATAAAAGAAGCGGCGGAGTACGATCTGTCTCTGCCGCTCTTTATGCTATTCAGTTGTTCAGGGTCGCTTTGTAATTGTTTCCCCATTCCTGCATTGTCATCAGGATCGGGCGCATGCTCTCGCCGAGCTCGGATAGCGCATATTCCACGCGGGGCGGGACTTCGGGATAAACGGTGCGGGTGATGATCCCGTCCGTTTCCATCTGACGCAGGCTTTCGGTCAGCACCTTCTGACTGATCCCGTCAAGCGATTTATGTAATTCGTTGAACCTCCACGGACGGACGAGCAGGTTGCGGATGATGAGCAGTTTCCACTTGTTGCCTATAAGCGCGACGGTCGTCGCAACCGGGCAATCCGGTAATTCGTCTTTTGTTTTCATGATACCCTCCAATACTTCCTTTTTGAACGTTACACTCATATTATACTGCAACACGCTTCGTTTTTCAAGAGGTATCATAAAAAAGACGTGAAAAAGTTGCAAAACGTCCACGAAAAAGGCGGTTACAAAAAAGTGCGTATATACTTACAAAAAAGTGCGTACTTGTGTAAACGAAAATCATCCGTATAATTGTAATTGCAGAGAGCGATAAGCGCTCTGACGAAATCTAAGGAGGATAACACAATGGCACTTTCCAATCTGTTCGGATGGGGTAAGAAAGAAGAGGAACAGAAGGCTCCCGCCGCCGCTTGCGGTGCGGCTGATAAGCCCGCCGAGACTCCCGCTGCCTGCGGCGCGGCTGACAAGCCTGCCGAGGCTCCTGCCGCCTGCGGCGCTGCCGACAAGCCCGCCGAG
>JAFXWT010000030.1 GCA_017542695.1 Clostridia bacterium | reverse complement strand
TTTGTTTATGTTCCTCATTTCGACGACGTCGTATATCACGACGTATTTCACCTACCCGAAGATAAAGCAGGTGATGATCGACCCGTACTATTCCTCCGACAATCCGGAGGACGAGGCAGAGCCGGTCGAGTAATGAAAAATATGAAAAATCTCTCCGCACTTGCGGAGGGATTTTCATATCAAAGAGAAAATTTTTCCTTTATCATTTTTGCCGCTTCTGCGGCAGAGATGTTTTCGTTTTCGATACGGAGATAGTTTTCAAACGGTATCTCGCCGTCGAGACTGACGCACCGATATTTTTCGTCGTCACGGACGAGCCGCGCGTTCGACGTTTCGACGTCGCGCTTTGACGCTTTGTTGCTTAAGCGGTTTTCAGTCGCGTTGCGCTGAAGGCGCACGCTTTGCGGCGCGATCAGCTCGACATAGTAAAACTCCGTGCCGTACGGCGCGAAGATATCTTTGACGTGCTCGACGTAGTCCCAGTTGCTTCTCTGATCGAACGCCCACATATACGTGAAGATCATTCCGTAATTGTCCGACTTTGCGAATTCCTCAAAGATCACGTCGCGCAGGCGGAAGATCGTTTTTCCGTCGTATTTGCCGAATATCTCGATAACGGGCTCGATCGTCATGTGGTTGTGGAACAGGCGGAGCCCCGTTATTTTCATAAGCTCCTGCCCGACCGTCATTTTGCCGACGGCGGCGTCGCCGATCAGAAAAACAAGCTTCATATCCGCCTCACTTTTTAAGTCTCTTATCCGACTTCACGGCGAGTTTCGTGCCGAGCGTCTGGAACACCTGCACGATGATGATAAGCAGTATCACGGCGATGACCATTATCAGATATTTATACCTGTAATAGCCGTAGTTTATCGCGATCTTGCCGAGTCCGCCGCCGCCGATTATTCCGCTCATCGCGGAATAGCCGAGGATAGTCGTGAACGCGATCGTCGCATTTGATATCAGCGACGGCACGCTTTCCGGTATCATCACCTTCGTTATTATCTGCAGCGGCGTCGCGCCGAGTGACTGCGCCGCCTCAATGACGTTCGGATTGACCTCGCGCAAACTCGCTTCGACGAGGCGCGCAACAAACGGGAACGCCGCAACGACGAGCGGCACTATCGTCGCCACCGTTCCGACCGTCGTACCGACGATCAGGCGCGACAGCGGGAACACCATTATCATAAGTATAAGGAAAGGTATCGAGCGCAGCAGATTGATGATCACGTTCAGAACCTTCATCAGCCACGATGGGATGGGGCGCACGCCGCCCTTTTCTCCCGCGACGAGCAGAACGCCGAGCGGCAGTCCGAGGAGCACCGCGAACGCGGTCGAGAGGATCGTCACGTAGAGCGTTTCCCAGATGGCGAACGGTATCTCGCTCTTGAAAACTTCCCACGCCTGCTTTAATGTTTCGGGTGCGAAAATATTATCAAACATCGTCACACCTCCTCGACCGTGATGTCATCGACGCCGCAGAGGTATTCCTTCGCGGCGTTATAGTTGTCGTCGCCGCCCGGAACGCCGAGGAGCATCGAGCCGTACGTTCTGCCGGCGTAGCTACGCGTCGACGCGGAAACGATGTTGACGAGTATCCCCTTGTCGATCGCCATTTGCGAAATGAGCGGCGTCGAAGCCGCGCCCGATCCGTTGAAAATGACGCGCAGGCGCTTTTCGCTCGACGGATCGGAGACGCTTTCGTCCTCTCCCGCGGGGAAAACAAGCCGCTTTGCCGCCGCGGACTTCGGACTTGCGAACACGGCGCCGACAGCGCCGCTCTCGACGACCTCGCCGTTGTCGAGGATCGCCACGTGGGTGCAAATCTCCTCGACGACGCTCATCTGGTGAGTTATCACAACGACAGTGATGCCCGTCTTTTTGTTTATGTCTTTTATCAGTTCAAGTATCTGATGCGTAGTGTTCGGGTCGAGGGCACTCGTCGCTTCATCGCAAAGGAGCACCTTCGGTTCCGTTGCGAGCGCGCGTGCTATCGCAACGCGCTGCTGCTGACCGCCCGAAAGCTGCGCGGGATAGGCGTTTGCCTTGTCGGGAAGACCGACGACGTCGAGCAGTTCGAGCGCGCGGCGCTTCGCGTCGGCTTTTTTCACGCCCGCGAGTTCCATCGGGAAGCAGACGTTGGAGAGACACGTGCGCTGCATGAGAAGGTTGAACCCCTGAAAGATCATCGTGATCTCGCGGCGCTTTTGGCGCAGCTCGGCGGGGGTGAGCTTGCTCATCTTCACCCCGTCGATGACGACCTCGCCCTCCGTCGGCACTTCGAGCATATTGATACAGCGGACGAGCGTGCTTTTGCCCGCGCCGCTCATTCCGATTATGCCGTATATCTCGCCGTCGCCGATGTCGAGCGTAATGTTTTTCAGCGCCTCGACCTTGCCGCCTGCGTCGTTAAACGTCTTGCTGATGTTTTGAAGTCTGATCATTATTTTTTAAGATCGTCGAACGAATTGTATTTGCTGCTGTACGCGCCCATCGGTTCATGGTGAACTTTGAGCACCCAAACGAGATGCGTGCCGTTCTGCGCGTTGAAGTCGTCGAGATACGGAACGTGCTGGAAGTAGTTCGCGTCATATTCGCCGGATTCGACGACATTGTTCGGAACGATATAGTCCGTGAACTCACCGATATTGAGCGTGATGTTTTTCTTTGCGAGTATTTCCTTCGCTATTTTGAGGATGTCGGCGTGCGGTGTGGGCGACGCGGCGATCTTGATCGTCGTGCCCGCGAGAGCGTCGTAATTTACGGATGCGTCATATCCGTCGCCTGTGTTCTCGAGGTCGCATACGATCGCGCCCTTGTACGTGCTGTTGATGTAGTCGGCGACCGCCTTGCTGTTTATTGCGGCGACGAGCGCCTTTGTTTTGTCTGTGTTTTCATTTCCCGCTTTGACGGCGATGATGTTCGGGTACGAAACGTCCGTGCCCTCCGTCACGAACGGAGTAATTCCCGCCGCGATGGCGTAGTTGGAATTGATAACGGCGTAGCCGACATCTCCCAGTATGCTCGGGAGCTGAGCCGCTTCAACCTCTTTGAATTCGATCTTGTAGGGGTTTTCGACGATATCGAGCACTGTCGCCGTCGTGTCAAGACCTTCTTTGAGCTTGATCAGTCCGAGGGATTCGAGCAAACGGAGCGCGCGCGCTTCGTTCGTGCCGTCATTCGGGATGGCGACGATCTTCGGGTTTGTTCCGCATGACGCAAACGCGAGGAGCGAGAGCGAAAGTATTGCGAGTGCAATGATAAAAGATACGATTTTTTTCATGGTTGTTCTCCTTAAAAGTTATTTTTAAAAACAAAAGCGATCCGCATCCGGATCGCATTCATTACATATAAAGAATGATCCAAAGATACAATAATTACAATTTCAGAGCGCGCATCATCATAGACATGCACATGTACATGCCCATCATCATATTCATCATGGAATAACGATGCGTCATTGTAATTATCCTTTCTTTCGATCGCTTGCCGATTTCTCGGTTGTTAGTATCATATACCAAAAGCGCGCGTTTGTCAACATTTTTTCGCATATTTTTTCATTTTTTTGCACAGCGCCGAAAAAAATGCGAAAAAATCGCCCGATTTCCGTGATTTTCCCGAAGATGAGCGTTCGCCGCTCATCCCGAAACGACCGACGACATCCGCTATTCGACCAAAACACGCCGATAAGTTTTACTATCCGTACGTTTTTATTATTTCCTCGGCGATCTGCCTTTTTGACACGCAGAGATCCATCGCACGCTTTTCGATATAGCGGTGCGCGTCCGGCTCGCTCATTTTCAGATCGTTGATCAGCAGCCATTTCGCGCGGTTGACAAGGCGTATCTCGTTCATTTTTTCCTCGATGGAGAGCGTCTTTCTTTCCGTCTTGCGCAATCTTTCCCGCGCGCTGACGAGCCATCCCGCCGCCGCCTGAAAAACTGCCATCGGGATGGGTTTTTTCAGCAGGAAAACGCCGTGCTCCGCGAGCTTGTCGTACGTGTCGTCATATTGCTCCGAGCGCGCGAGGAACAGCACGACCGACTGCCCGGATCCGACGGCGTCTATCGAAAATCTTATCCCCGAGTCGTCCGGCAGAGGAGAATTTATGATAATGAAATCAAAGCTCCGCTCCGCGACGGCGCGCTTCGCCGCGCTGATATCGGAAACGATGTTGATCGGCGAAAAATCGGCGACGGAAAGGATATCCGGAAGAGTCTTTGCGAACTTTTCCGAAGAGGAAACGGCAAGCACGCTGTACGCCTGCTCTTTAAGACCCATTCGTAATCCCTCCTTCGCCGTAGTTTGTTTTTTGTATTTTTATTCGCAGTAAATATCGGTTATCGCTTTCGGAATGCTTTCGGCTATGAACGCATCCTCCCTCGCCGCCGCTTTGGCTTCATTAAGACTTGACGGCAATTTTTTAAGCGTCGAAAGAACGTCGTCGCCCGCTTTGTAAAGATTGATGTCGAGAGACTGTGGCAGATCGAGCCCGTTTTTCAGTCCGTAGAGCCCCGCCTTTATCATGAGCGAAAAGGCGATGTACGGATTTGCCGACGGATCGGGCGAGCGGAGTTCCGCGCGTCTGTATTCGTCCGCCGCGGCAGGAATACGCACAAGTTGAGAGCGGTTTTCCGCCGACCACGAAACGTAGCGCGGCGCTTTCATCTGCCCGAGCCGTTTGTACGAGTTTTCCGTCGGATCAAGGAAAAGCGTCATCGGCACTACTTTTTCGAGTATGCCCGCTATCATCCTGCCGAAGTTTTCCGACGAATCGTCGGGCTTGACGGAGCAGTTTATATGGAATCCCGAGCCGGGAGCATGATCGAGCGGCTTCGGCGAGAAATCCGCGTAAAGTCCGTTACGGCGCGCGACCGTCTTGACCACCGTCTGAAACGTCATTATGTTGTCCGCCGCCTCAAGCGCCTCGGTATATCTGAAATCTATCTCGTTCTGCCCCGGGCCCTCCTCGTGATGCGAGCTTTCGGGGCGGATGCCCATCTGCTCGAGAGTGAGGCATATCTCGCGGCGCACGTTTTCGCCCTTGTCCTCGGGCGCGATGTCCATATAGCTCGCGTTGTCATAGGGAACACATGTCGGGTCGTTCTTTTCGTCGAGCAGGAAAAGATAAAACTCCTGCTCGGCGCCGAAGCTGAACGTGTAACCCGCATCTTTGGCTTCCTTAACGGTGTTTTTGAGAAGCGCGCGCGTGTCGCATTCAAACGGCGTTCCGTCGGGGTACGTTATATCGCAGAACATACGGACGACTTTGCCGTGCTCGGGGCGCCACGGGAGCGGCATCAGCGTTTCGGGATCCGGCCGCAGAAACAGATCGGAGCGCGCTTCGTCTCCGAATCCCGCTATCGCGGAAGCGTCGAACGCGATCCCGTATCTGAACGCGCGCGGCAGCTCATCGGGCATTATCGAGATATTTTTTTGCTTGCCGAACACGTCGCAAAAGACAAGCCGTATGAATTTTACGTCTTCCTCCGCAACGTATTCGATCACTTCATCCTTTGAATATTTCATGTTATCCCCGCTTTCTTCCGTTAAAAATAATTCAAGCGTTCGTTTGTGCGCACGGATGCGGAAAAAGAACGCTTTTTTGCTTCATCATGTTGTGATTTTACCACCAAATGATTTATTTGTCAATAAAAAACATTTCGTCGCATGGCGTGCAAAATAAAATTTTCGCAAAAAATTTTCAAAAAAGGTATTGACAAAAAACGACGCATGGCGTATAATCGTTCACGTTGAAGGCAAAGGCGTCTTTTGACCGTGTGTCAAAGTCGCCCTTTCTTTTTGGAAAAACTTAATAATAAAAAGGCAAAGGCGTCTTTCATACCGATGTATGAAAGACGCCCTATTTATTTTTATTGAAAAAAGGAGAAAACGAAATGGAAACGGTATCTGATTTTTTCGGGAGCATGGTATTTGACGACAGAGTGATGAGATCAACGCTTTCGGCGGACGTTTACGCCTCGCTGAAAAAGACGATCGACGAGGACGAAACGCTTGACCTCGGCGTTGCGAACGCCGTCGCCGAGGCGATGAAAACGTGGGCGATCTCAAAGGGCGCCACTCATTTCACGCATTGGTTCCAGCCGCTCACGGGCATAACAGCCGAGAAGCACGACAGCTTCATTTCCCCGTCGCCCGACGGCGGTGTGATAATGGAATTTTCGGGCAAAGAGCTCATCAAGGGCGAGCCGGACGCGTCGTCGTTCCCGTCGGGCGGGCTTCGCGCGACGTTCGAGGCGAGAGGATATACCGCGTGGGATCCGACGTCGTATGCGTTCATAAAAGGCAAAACGCTCTGCATACCGACGGCATTTTGCTCGTACGGCGGACACGCGCTTGACAAAAAAACGCCGCTGCTGCGCTCCATGCAGGCACTGAACAAGCAGGCGCTGCGCATACTCCGCCTTTTCGGCAACAAAACGGCAAAATGCGTGCGCTCGGCGGTCGGACCGGAACAGGAATATTTCCTTATCTCTAAAGAAATGTACGACGCGCGCGCCGATCTCAGATTTACGGGAAGAACGCTTTTCGGCACGAAGCCGCCGAAAGGTCAGGAAATGGACGACCACTATTTCGGCGCGATAAAGCCGAGAGTCGCCGCATATATGGAAGATCTCAACGTCGAGCTCTGGAAACTTGGCATAATGGTAAAGACCGAGCATAACGAGGTCGCTCCCGCTCAGCACGAACTCGCGCCGATATACACGACGACAAACGTTGCGACCGATCACAACCAGCTCACAATGGAGATCATGCAGAAGGTCGCGTCGCGCCACGGGCTCGTATGCCTGCTTCACGAAAAACCGTTTGCGGGCGTGAACGGCTCCGGCAAGCACAACAACTGGTCGATAGCGACGGACGAGGGTCAGAACCTGCTCTCTCCCGGCGACACTCCGTATGAAAACGCGCAGTTTCTGCTCTTTCTCTGCGCCGTGATAAAGGCGGTCGACGATTATCAGGATCTGCTCCGCATTTCCGTTGCGACGGCGGGCAACGACCACAGACTCGGAGCAAACGAAGCGCCGCCCGCCGTTATTTCGATATTCCTCGGCGACGAGCTGACGGCGATCCTCGACGCGATCGAAAAAGACGCGCCGTATAAGAGCGAGGGCAAGACGCAGATGAAGCTCGGCGTTCACGTACTGCCGAAATTCAACCGCGACACCACCGACAGAAACCGCACCTCGCCGTTCGCGTTCACCGGCAACAAATTCGAGTTCCGCATGCTCGGCTCGTCGAACAGCATTGCCTGCGCGAACATAATGCTCAACGGCGCCGTCGCCGAAAGTCTCAAAGTGTTCGCCGACAGACTCGAAGGAGCCGCGGATTTTGAGACGGCGCTCCACGAGCTGATAAAAGTAACGAGAACAAAACACAAACGCATAATATTCAACGGAAACGGATACGACGACGCATGGATCAAGGAAGCGACGGAACAAAGAGGACTGCTCAACTTTCGCACGACAGCCGACTGTATGCCGCATTTGCTCGACAAGAAAAACGTCGACATGCTGACATCTCACAAGATATTCTCGCTCGACGAGCTTCGCTCTCGCCGCGACATAATGCTTGAAAACTACTGCAAGACGGTGACGATAGAGGCGAACACAATGGTAGACGTCGCAAAAACACAGATCGCCCCTGCCGTCGAGCGCTTTTCCGCCGATCTTGCGAGAAACGCAAGAGCGAAAAAAGAGCTTTCGCCGACCATTTCGTATAAGTACGAGGTCGGGCTCGTCGAGAAGCTGTCGTCGCTGACGGACAGCATCGCCGAGGCGGTCGACGAACTTAAAACAGCCGTCGTCTCGCTCCGCGAGGCGAGCGACGTTATCGAGGAATCGACAATGATCCGCGACGACGTTCTTCCGAAGATGTGCGCGCTCCGCATTGCCTGCGACGAAGCGGAAACGCTGACGGCGAAATCGTATTGGCCGTTCCCGACGTACGCGGATATTCTTTTCAGCGTGAGATAGGAGTTTAATATGTGTTCGATAATAGGATATTGCGGCGACGTCGCCGACGAGCGCGCATTTATCGGCGGCTTTGAAGCTACAAAGTCGCGCGGACCCGACGACACGCGCGTTGTCGATACGGGACGCGGGCGGCTCGGATTTCACCGCCTTTCGATAATGGGGCCGACGCCCGACGGGATGCAGCCGTTCACGCTCGACGGCTCGTACGCAGTATGCAACGGCGAGCTCTACGGCTTTGACGGCGAGCGTGAAAAGCTGAAAAAGAAGGGATACACCTTCAAAAGCGACAGTGACTGCGAAATACTCCTGCCGATGTATTTCGAGTACGGAACGGATATGTTCGCAATGCTCGACGCGGAGTTTGCCTGCATCATTTTCGACGGCAGAACGGGAGAATACATCGCCGCGCGCGACCCGATAGGCATCCGCCCGCTTTATTACGGCTATGACGGGAAAGGCACGGTGATATTTGCGAGCGAGCCGAAAAACCTCGTCGGTCTGACCGATAAGATCACGCCGTTCCCGCCGGGATGCTGGTATAAAGGCGGAAAATTCGTGCGCTACTCGGATATCGCGGGGGTAGATGAGATATGCCACGACGGGATCGAAACGGTATGCGAAAACATCCGCGAAAAGCTCATCGCGGGCGTTGAAAAGCGGCTCGTCGCCGACGTCGGAGTCGGATTTCTGCTTTCGGGCGGGCTTGACTCGTCGCTTGTCTGCGCCATCGCCGCGAAAAAATCACACGCGCCGATAAAGACGTTTGCGATCGGAATGAGCACAGACGCGATCGACTTGAAATACGCGCGTCAGGTCGCGGACTATATCGGCGCGGATCACACCGAGGTTTACATGACGCCGGCCGACGTGATATCGTCGCTCGACGACGTGATACATCTGCTCGGCACGTACGACATAACGACCATCCGCGCGAGCATGGGAATGTATCTTGTCTGCCGCGCGATACATCAAACGACTGATATCAGGGTTTTGCTGACGGGCGAGATATCGGACGAGCTGTTCGGCTACAAATACACCGATTTCGCGCCGAGCGCCGCGGAATTTCAAAAGGAAGCCGAAAAGCGCGTGCGCGAGCTGCATATGTACGACGTTCTGCGCGCCGACAGGTGCATTTCGGTAAACTCGCTCGAAGCGCGCGTTCCGTTCGGCGATCTCGATTTCGTCAGATACGTGATGAGCGTCGATCCCGAGCTGAAGATGAATAAATACGGCAAGGGAAAATACCTGCTCCGCCACGCGTTCGAGGGACTCGGTTATCTTCCCGACGGCATCCTTTGGCGCGAGAAGGCGGCGTTTTCGGACGCTGTCGGTCATTCGATGGTCGATTACCTGAAAGAATACGCGGAAAAGACATATTCCGACGCGGAATTTGAGGAAAAACGGAAGAAATACGATCACGCGCGACCGTTCACAAAAGAATCTCTCCTTTACAGAGAAATATTTGAAAAATACTACCCCGGGCAATCACAGATGATAACGGATTTCTGGATGCCCAACAAATCGTGGCGCGGGTGCGACGTCAACGATCCGTCGGCGAGAGTCCTGTCCAACTACGGCGACAGCGGAAAATAAAGACAAACGGAGGAAAGCATTATGACCAAATACATTTTTGTAACGGGAGGAGTCGTTTCGGGACTCGGAAAAGGGATAACGGCGGCGTCGCTCGGTCGACTGCTAAAAGCGCGCGGATTGAGGGTCGCGGCGCAAAAGCTCGACCCGTATATCAACGTCGACCCCGGCACCATGAGTCCGTATCAGCACGGTGAAGTCTACGTCACAGAGGACGGCGCGGAGACAGACCTCGATCTCGGCCATTACGAGAGATTCATCGACGAGGATCTGAACAAATACTCGAATCTGACGACGGGTAAAGTTTACTGGAACGTGCTGAACAAAGAACGTCGCGGAGAATACCTCGGCTCGACCGTGCAGGTCATCCCGCATATCACCAACGAGATAAAAAATTTTGTCTACAACGTCGGCAAACATTCCGACGCCGACGTCGTTATAACCGAGATCGGCGGGACGATAGGCGACATCGAATCACAGCCGTTCATCGAGGCGGTGCGTCAGATATCGCTCGAAGTCGGGCGCGAAAACAGTATTTTCATCCACGTCACGCTGGTTCCCTATCTTCACGGCTCGGAGGAGCACAAGACAAAGCCGACGCAGCACTCCGTAAAGGAGCTTCAGGGAATGGGAGTCAACCCGAACATCATCATCCTTCGCTGCGACGAGCCGCTCGAAGAAAGCATTTTCGACAAGATATCCCTGTTCTGCAACGTGAAAAAGGACTGCGTTATTGAAAACATAACGCTGCCGAACCTTTACGAAGCGCCGCTGATGCTTGAAAAATCAAATTTTTCGTCAGTCGTCTGCCGCGAGCTCGGACTGAAAACAAAAACGCCCGATCTGTCCGACTGGGAGGACATGGTCGCGCGTATAAAAGCGCGCCCGTATACAGTTCACATCGGACTTGTCGGAAAGTACGTCGCGCTTCACGATGCATATCTTTCCGTCGCCGAGGCGCTTCGCCACGCGGGATATTTTTACAACACTCACATAAAAATTCACTGGATCGACTCGGAGACGATAACAGCAGACAACGCCGAAGAAACGCTCGGCGGGCTGGACGGTATCATAGTGCCCGGCGGTTTCGGAAGCCGCGGCGTCGAAGGTATGATAATCTCGGCGCGATACGCGCGAGAGCATAACGTTCCGTATTTCGGCATTTGCCTCGGAATGCAGATCGAAGTCATTGAATACGCGAGGAACGTTGCGGGGATTGCCGACGCGAACTCGGGCGAATTCGACGAGCATTGCAAAAACAAGGTCATCGACTTCATGCCGGGGCAGAGCGACGACGTCGACAAGGGCGGCACGCTCCGTCTCGGCGCGTATCCGTGCGACATTACGCCCGGCACGACGATGGAGCGCTGTTACAGATCGACGCGGATAAGCGAGCGCCACCGTCACCGTTACGAATTCAATAACTCGTACCGCGATATTCTTTGCAAATGCGGGCTTACGTTAGGCGGAATGTCGCCCGACGGAACGCTCGTCGAAACGATCGAGCTTTCCGATCGTCCGTTTTTTGTCGGCGTGCAGTATCACCCGGAGTTCAAATCGCGCCCGAACAAGCCGCACCCGCTTTTCCTCGGCTTCATTTCGGCAGCTTTTGATAATATGAAGAGCAAAAATTGAATTTGCAAACGCATGGTATAATGTGCGGAATATTATTTGCATAATCAAAAAAATCGGAAATACTTTGCGTATTTCCGATTTTTTCGCATCGGCATAAAACAGCCGCTTGAGACCCGTTTATTCTTCCGCGTTTTTTTCACTTGACGCGTCGTGAAGAGTCGCCCCCTTTTCTCTCCAATACTTATTGTATATCTCCTCTGTCGCAAGGGCGATCTTCGTCACCGAGTATTTTTCGCACGTGGGATGGACGTAGAGCGTGTCGGTCAGGGTATTGAGATCGACGCAGTCGCCGTATTTGCCGAGATACTCATATTCGATATGGACCGAATCGCTCTTGAACGCTTCGATCTTCACCTCGTACTTCTCGCCGCGGTACTCGCCATCAAGCGTAAATCCCGTCATATCGTGGGTGAATGTCGCCTGTCCGATGTTGATAAATCTGTCCGCGTTCGGGAGTGCGTTGACGACCGACGGCGACGTGAAACGGTACGTTCCCGCTTCGACCTCTTCGCGCACGTTTCTTCTCTCCCACTCGTACCAATCGGGAATGTGCGAAAACTCCGTTTCGCCGTCGAGAGCGACGAGCTCGCCGAGCTCGGTCATCTCCCACTTCTTTCCGCAGGCACGGCAGAAGAGCGAGCTTCCCTCGGAGCTCATTTCGTATTCGGCGCGGCAGTGCGGGCATTGATAGAGCACCTTGTGAAGTCCCTCGGCGCGCTTTTTGTATTTTACTACGATGTTGTTTTCTTTCTGCCAGCGAAAATCATCGTACTCGAACGCTTTTTTGATGCGCTCGTTTATTTCTTCATAAGAGAGCTTTTTCACGTCGTCCGCGGTGCAAAGGCACGTCATCTCGGCTGTGATGCCTTTCACGCCCCTGTCGTGCACGTTCCAGAACGGAGAGTTTACGTGATGCCCGTGACAGATCAGAGTCACGACAGGCACGCCGAGCATCTTTGCGAGCCGCCCGAGCGCAGGCGGGAGCGGCGCCGTCGTGCCGCATAGAGAATATCGCGCCTCGGGATATATCACCGCGATGTCGCCGTTCTGTATCACGCGGCGGATCTGACGTATCAGCGTCACGTCGCTTGTGAATTTGCGCTTGCATATTCCGCCGACGGTGCGAAGCAATTCTTCCCTGCCGATAAATCCGTCGATGGCGATGACGTAATTCTCACGGCGCGGAAAAGTTGCTTTCGCCGCAACTTTGAAATCCATGAACGCGTTGTGATTGCAAAGCAGAAGATATGGCGGTTTTATCCCGTTCATGTTTATTTTCGTCAGCTTCTGGCGGTGCGTCAGAAGCGACGGAAAGCACAGCGCCCAGATAAGCGGGCGCAGCTTTTGCCGCCGCGGCGGCTCAGACATGTCAAATCTTTTGATATCGTCAAGCATCGCTAACGTCCTTTGAACTTAACTTTCCGCATTTCATTTTGGTGCGGGCGACAGGAATTGAACCTGCACGGTTGCCCACCGGATCCTAAGTCCGGCGCGTCTGCCAGTTCCGCCACGCCCGCGTGCAAAAGAAAGTATATCACAAAGCGCGCGCGCCGTCAAGCGCAAATGAAAAAATTTGCCCGCAGATAACGCGATCCGCGAGCATTTTTTCATTTTGTTTTCATCGCTCTTATCGAATTGAGTATCGCTATCACCGCGACGCCGACGTCGGCGAATACGGCAACAGCCATCGGCGCTATGCCGAGCGCGCCGATAACGAGCACAACGCCCTTTATAAACAGCGAAAACGCGATGTTCTGCCTGACGATGCGCCCCGTTTTCTTCGATATTTTTATCGCTTCGGCGATCTTCGACGGCTTGTCGTCCGTCAGCACCACGTCGGCGGCTTCGATAGCCGCGTCGCTGCCGAGCACGCCCATCGCAATGCCGACGTCGGCGCGCATGAGCACGGGCGCGTCGTTTATCCCGTCGCCGACGAAGGCGACTTTTCCGTCGCCGCGGCTGATGATGCTTTCCATCATCGAAACTTTGTCGGCTGGTAAAAGCTCCGCGTTGACCTCGCCGAGACCGAGTTCTTTCCCGACGCTCTCGGCGACGCTCTTCTTGTCGCCCGAAAGCATGACCGTGTTGATCCCCGCCATGCCGAGCGCCTTGATCGCCGCCGCGCTGTCTGGCTTGATCTCGTCCGAAATGACGATGTGACCTATATATTTTCCGTCGAGCGCGACGTAGACGACGGTTCCCGCGACGTCGGTCTCTTCAAATTCGATATTAAATCTCTTCATGAGCCGCGCGTTGCCCGCAAGGACGTCCACGCCGCCAACCGCGGCTTTCACGCCCTCGCCCGATATCTCGCTGACATCCGTCGGATTCTCCGCGTCGGGACACGCCTCTCCAATGGAGAGCGCTATCGGGTGCGTGCTGTATTTTTCGGCAGACGCGGCGGCGCGGATGAGCTCCGATTCATCAGCGCCGACGGGCGCGATCTCGGTCACCCTGAATACGCCTTTGGTGAGCGTACCCGTCTTGTCGAAAACGACTGTTTTCGTCTTTGACAGCGCCTCAAGATAGTTCGAGCCCTTGACGAGAATGCCCCTCTCCGACGCGCCGCCGATGCCCGCGAAATACGCGAGCGGCACCGAAATAACGAGCGCGCACGGGCACGAAACGACAAGGAATATCAGCGCGCGGTGTATCCACTCACTCCACTGCCCCGTTATGATCGACGGGATCACAGCGAGCAGCACCGCCGCGCCGACGACGGACGGTGTGTAGTATTTTGCGAAGCGCGAGATGAAATTTTCTGTTTGCGCTTTTTTCGAGCTTGCGTTTTCGACGAGTTCGAGTATCTTCGATACGGTGGACTTACCGAATGGCTTTTCCGTCCTTATTTTTATCAGTCCCGCGGTGTTTATGCTTCCGCTTATGACCTCGTCGCCGACGTCGACCGAGCGCGGTACGCTCTCGCCCGTGAGGGCCGCAGTGTCGACGCTGCTCTGCCCCTCGATAACAACGCCGTCAATGGCGATCTTCTCTCCCGGTCGGACGACTATCGTTTCGCCGACTTCGACTTCATCCGGCTCGACGACTGTCTCCTCTCCGCCGCGAAGTACGCACGCGCTGTCGGGGCGGATATCCATCAGCGCCGCTATCGACTTGCGCGAGCGCCCGACGGCGACGCTCTGGAACAGCTCGCCGACCTGATAAAACAGCATGACGAACACCGCCTCGGCAAACTCACCGGTGGCAAACGCTCCGATCGTCGCAACAGACATCAAGAAATTTTCGTCAAAAACGTTGCCGCGCGCGATGTTGCGGACCGAACGCCACAGAACGTCGTATCCGATCGTAAAATACGGCACAAGATACATTATAAGATACGCCCAGAACGGTAGCTCAGTCAGCTTTTCGACAGCAAACGACGCGCCGAGCGTCGCCGCCGAAACGATTATCCGAACGAGCGTTTTTTTCTGTTTGCCTGTCATATCATTTAACTATTATCTTGCAATCGGGCTCGACTTTTTTGCAGACCTTGACGACAGTTTTCACTATCTCGTCAAATCTCGCTTCATCGGCGTCGAGAGTCATTTTCTGTGTCATAAAGCTGACCGTGGCGTCGTTTACTCCGTCGATTTTCTTTATCGCGTCTTCCATTTTCGCCGCACAAACGGCGCAGTCAAGGTCTTCAAGCTTAAAAGTCTTTTTCATGATCTTTTCTCCTTTACATGCTCCATACCCATTCCGAGTATCGTTTTTACGTGTTCGTCGGCGAGCGAATAATAGACAGTCTTGCCGTCGCGGCGGTGCTTCACGAGCCGCGCCGTTTTAAGTATCCTCAACTGGTGGGAAATCGCGGAGATCGTCATTCCGAGTACCTCGGCGATATCGCAAACGCAGACTTCCTTTTCAAATAATACGTAGAGAATGCGGATGCGAGTCGTGTCGCCGAAAATTCGTAAGAGCTCCGCGAGATCGTAAAGCTCGTCCTCGCACGGCAATACCCGTTCGACCTCGTCGACGAGCGCGTCGTGAACGCAATGCTCCTCACAGCACGGTATGTCTTTCATTGTTCTGCCTCCCTTCGCAAAAACATTTGAATACTTGTTCAAGTATTATTATATTCTACCGATGGCGGATTGTCAAGCGGGTTTTGAAAAAAAATATCGGTTTTTTCCGATACTTGTTTGCATTTCGGGCAACATTATGATATATTAGAAGAAAAAGGAGGGCGCGTATGCTGAACGCGATAAAGAAAAACTATCATTATATCATATTCGCGCTGTTCCTCGGCGTCGAGCTGGCGATAATCTCAATGGTGACTTTTTACGGCGACGATTATTACTACATGACGTTTTTTGACGACGGATTCCAAGGGTTTCTCAAGCTGAATGCGGCGCATTATGCCGAGGTGAACGGCCGCGCCGTCGTGCATCTGATATGCGAGCTGATCCTCGCCGACAGATCGCTTTGGGCATATCGCGTCGTCACTGTCGCATCCGTCGGCACAACGGTGTATCTCGTTGCTTTTATCGCCTCGGGATGCAGGCGCGACGACAAGCGATTCCCATTCATGCTCTGCACCTCATGCGTGCTTTTTGCGCTCATCAACGTCGGCATGGCGAATCAGACGGTATACTGGATAACGGGCGCGGCAAACTATTTTTATCCCCTGCCCGTGATGCTTTGGTATTACACCGTATATAAAAAATTCGCCATGACGAAGTTTCTGCCGAAATATGCGCCCGTCGCCGCGTTTTTCGCGTCGGTGATGATCGAGCAGTGCGCGTTCGCGGCGCTCATCATAACGGGACTGATAATTTACACGCATGTATCAAACAGGAAAAATCTTGATATTTACTTAATTTTGACGGTAATATGCTCTGTCGTCGGATTCTGCGTTTTGTATTTCGCGCCCGGCAATTTCGTCAGGCAGACGTACTATCCCGAGTTTTATTCGATGTCTTTATACAAGCGTATAATATCAAACATCGCGCCGCTGACGTCTCTCGTTTTGTCGAAGAAGGGCGCGGCGGGCGCGCTCATCGTATACATGATCTCCTGCGGCGCGGCGGCGATCGCGCGCAAATATAAATTGCGCGTGTCAGTTGCAATAATCAATTTTGCCGCCGCTCTGTTCGTGACGGTTTACGCATATGTTTGGGGCGTCACGGCGCTGGGCGTTATCGCCGCGATACTGACCGCGGCGGCGTTCGTGACGAACATTTTATTTGCTTTTGCGGAATTTCTTATCGGCGAGCGCGACGCGCTTTTCTTCACGCTGACTCCTGTGATCTTGCAGGCGGCGATGCTGATCTCTCCGATCTACGGGCCGAGAACCGTGATCTGCTCCGTCGTGCTTATGTTCGTGCCGACGGCGAAAAATATCGTCGAAGTGTTCTCGGCGGGAGTCAAAAACATGAAAAGATACACGCGTGCGGCGGCGTCGGCGGCGCTTGTCGCGGCGGGAATACTGATCTTTGTTTCGTCCGTTTTTCCGATGATGATCGGGTACGTGAAAAACCATATAATACAGGCGTATAACATGGAAAACGTCGCGCGGTGCAAGGAAGATCAAGCGGAAAGCGTAACGATCTTCTACCTGCCCGACGGCGACTGCAAATACACCATGCCGTACGACAGCACGTACCACGAATACTGGTATAGGATCGCATTCGGGCTGTCGCCCGACGTGGAAATGAAGTACGAGTATCCGAACGGACAGCGTTGAAGCGCCGTCCGTTTTTCGTTTGTGACATTCCCGCGGGGTGACAGCCCGAAAATAAAATATCGCGTAAATTTGAGATTTAATCTTGCCACGCGCGGAATTTTATGATAAAATATATATAGAACAAATTTCGACACGGAGGGGCCATGTTTTATCCGAGCCGCCATTTCAACTCCATATACGAAATAACGCCCGAATTTCTGTCGGGCGAAGGCGTGCGCGCGCTCGTGCTCGACATCGACAACACACTGGTGACGTACGGCACCGAAACGCCGACTCCGCCCGTCGTCGAATGGATAAACGCAATGCGCGGGAGCGGGATCGGGATAACCGTCGCGTCGAACAACGGACGCGAGCGGGTCGAAAAATTCTGCGCGGGGCTCGACGTTTTCTTCACATACAAAAGCGGCAAGCCGCTGACAAGATGCGTAAAGCTCTCGTCGGAGAAGTTCGGGATAGACAAAAGGAGCGTCGGCGTCGTCGGAGATCAGATATTCACCGACGTGCTGTGCGCGAAATTTTCGGGAGCAAAGGCGTACCTCGTGACGCCGCTCGTCAGCCCCGAAAATCCGTTTATCCGTTTCAAACGGCTGCTCGAAAAGCCGATAATAAGATCATACAAAAAGCGCCACCCCGAACAGTTTAAGGAGGCAGGTAAATGATAATCGACAAAATAGAGATAGGCAGTTTCGGCAAGCTCGACAACATGACCATTTCCCTTTCCGAAGGAGTCAACATCATCCGCGGCGGGAACGAGTCGGGCAAGTCGACGATATGCAATTTCATCAAATTCGTTTTCTACGGACTGCCGTCGAAATATGACGACAAGATGAAGCTCATAAGCTGGAACACGTCGAGCGCGCGCGGCGCGATAACGTTCAAAAACGACGACGGCAGGATCTACCGCGTCGAGCGCGAGGTGATCTGCGCGACGGGAACCGACGGAAAGCCCTTGTTCCGCGAGCGCACGGGGATTTTCGACGCGACGACGGGCGCGCCCGTTTTCAAAGGGATGCAAGCAGGCGAGGTCTTCTTCGGCGTACCCGAAAACGTCTTTGACAGTACCGTATACATCCGCCAGCTCGACGGGACGAAGGTCGGCGACCGCGCGCTGTGCGAGTCGGCAGAAAACATACTCTTCTCCGGCGACGAAAGCATCAACACAAAGCGCGCGCTGAAAAAGCTCGACGACGCGCGCGTATATCTGCTTCACAAGAACAAAAAAGGCGGACGCATATTCGATCTGCAAGGTCAAAGCGACGAACTCGGTCGCGCGCTCGAGGGCGCGCAGAGATCGGGCAACGGGATAATATACCTCGAAGGCACGGCGCGCCAGCTCGAAAGAAAGCGCGTCGCATCCGAGGCACGCGCCGCGGAGATGAAGGCGGAGCTTGAAAATTACGAATGTTACCAGATAAAACAGGCGTATCTCAAATATAAGGACGAGCTGCGCGTGCAAAGCGAGCTGTCGAGACAGATCGACGATCTGCGCTTTGCGGAGCAGTTCAAAAGCGCCCCCGTCTACACCGACGAATACATAGCGCGGCTCGAAAAGCTGCGTTCATCGCTCGAAATTGCGGAGGCACGGCTCGATGAATCGAAAAAGCGCTACGAAGCGGCCAAAAACCGCGTTTACGATATGCGCGAGAAGATCGAGGTTTTTGAAAAGTTCGGCAAGAAGGGCGACCGTCGTGACCGTCTGGTCACGGAAGCGCAGACTATCCACGACAAAGTAAAGACGATCTCGGTCATACGCATGGCAACGCTTGCCGCCTCGGCCGTGTTCGCCGTCATTCTGATGACACTGATGATACTTTCGGCGGCGGGACTCATTGACAATATTGCGCCGTTTCTCATCGTTTCGACGGTGCTCGTGTTCATCTCGCTTGCGGGATTTGCCGCCGCGCTTGTGATCGGATCGAAGCCGCAGGCGCGGCTCAAAGAGATCTGCCGCACGTTCGGGTGCAAAAACTTCGCCGAGCTTGACGAGCTGGTCAAGGCGGCGTCGAACGACGAAGCGGTGATGACGTACATCATCGACGAGCGCGACGCGGCAGACGGCGCGTTCAAGTCGGCTTCCGATGCGCTCGATCAGATAAACAGCGAAATATTGACCGAACTCGAGGCGGCGAATTTCGTAATCGAAAAGAACACGGCGGCGTCGATCGACGAGGCGCTCAAAATATGCCGCGAGCAGAAGCGCGCGCTCGAGGCGCTCGAGCTGAAGAAGAGCGAAAGCGACGCTCACACGACAGATATCGAAAACGCTTTCCGCAAATACGACGACGATTTCATCAAGCGCGCCTGCACTCGGCCGTACAACGACGAGGAGATGGAAGCGTACGACTATCAAGCGAGACGGCGCGAATACGACATTCTCCAGACCTTGATAAGATCGCAGACGGAAAAGATACACGAAACGGAAAAGGAGCTCGCCGTGCTGACGGCGCAGAACCCGCGACCCGCGGATATCGCGTCCGTCAAAGCGGGCGTCGACCGCGAACTCGAAAAGCTCGAAAAAGAGCACGACGCGATATCTCTCGCGCTCGACTCGATGACGGCGGCATCCGAAAAACTGCGCGACGGGCTTGCGCCGAAGATCGCAAAGGGCGCGAGCGAGATCATGGGGCGGCTCTCCGACGGAAAGTACAAAACGCTCGGCGTGAACTCCGATTTCGGCATGACGTTCACAGCGGACACGATGTCGCACAGCGTCGATTATCTCAGCGCGGGCACGTCGGACATCGCTTACATTTCCCTGCGTATCGCGCTGATAGATATTCTGTTCCGCAAGTCCGTTCCTCCGTTCATCTTCGACGAGAGCTTCATGCGTATGGACAACGACAGAATGAAAAATTCGCTCGCCCTGCTTTGCGATTTCGGCAAAGACGGCACGCAGACGCTTCTCTTCACCTGCCACGGCAGAGAGGAGAAACTGATGAAGACGATTGGAGAATACACGTACTATACGATATGAAACGGGCTCCCGCCGAAAAGGCGGGAGTTTTTATTTGAGATTTTTTCGCCGCGGAGTGATATGTCGCGCTGACGATATCAGATACATTATCGTGTGTTCGTAGGGGGCGATTCACGAATCGCCCGCCTCGCCCTTTGGGAGAGGTGTCGGCAAAGCCGACAGAGAGGGGATACGATGTGGCAGCAGGGCGGTAGCCCTCTCCCTCGCGCAACAGCGCGAGGTATCTCCCGCTGAACGCGGGAGAGAAAAAATATTTCATTTCACATTAACCAAACGGCACAAACCGATACCATATAGACGAAGGCCTTCAAAAAAACAAAAGGAGCGGCAAATGGACGTAAAACACGCATCTGAACTTATATCGCATAATCTCACGTCGATATACGGCTTTGCGTTCGCACGCCTTTACGACAAAGACAATGTAGACGACCTTGCAGGCGAGATCGTGGCGGAAATTCTCGGCAGCGCAGAAAAAATACGCGACGACGGCGCGTTTTGGGCGTTTGCATGGCGAGTGGCGGACAACACTTTCAAAAAGTTTATCCGCCGCAAGAACATTATCGCGCAAACGGAAATGCAAATAAGCGACGATGTCGGCGATATGAGCGTTTACGTTCCATCGGAGTCATTTGAAGATGAGATGGCGGAGCGTGAGGAGCGGGACGACGAATTATACCGCTTGCGCCGCGAGCTGTCGCTTCTCTCAAAGACGCACCGCGAGGTCAGCGTGATGTATTACATCAAAAACATGAGCTGCTCCGAGATCGCAAAAACGCAGAATATCAGCATTGACATGGTGAAATATCACCTGTTCAAAACAAGAAAATTACTGAAAGAAGGTATCGGAATGAACAGAAATCTCGGCGAAAAATCATATAACCCCGGCATATTTGTCTTAAATTTTTGGGGAGATACAAATTATTACAGCGGCCTTTTTAATCGCAAGCTCCCCGGCGCGATAGTCCTTGCGGCGTATTACACGCCGATGACGGCGCGCGAGCTATCGCTCGAAACGGGCGTGGCGATGCCGTATATCGAGGACGAACTTGAAATTCTCGAAACGGCTGGCATAATCAAAAAGAACGGCGACAAGTATCAGACAAATATCGTTATAATCACCGATGCGTACGAAACGGAATTTGAAAAAAATACAAAGGATATGTATCCTGCCGTCGCGGACAAAGCGTTTGACGATGTAAAAAAACTTCTTCCGAAAATACGCGCGCTTGATTTTTCATGGAAAGACGCTGACGACAACCGCCTTATCATAATGGCGCTGAACCTTGCGTTTGTCAGAGGATATCAAAGAGCAACGCCCAACAAAAAAATGCCCGAATTGCCGCTCGGCGGTCACGGATATGTCCACGGCTTTGAAAGAGATTGGTCAAAGAATCATTTCAAAGGTGTAACGCTAGGAACAAGATTTGAAGATAAAAAAACTTTTTATGCTCACGTCGGATACAGCGTTTTGGGCAGACCGAATTATTTCCGCGTCGGAAATTGGAGCGATAAACAAAAGGCGATGTACAACGCGATAAGAGAAGCGCCGATAAACGACAATGAAAACGCCCCGTATCTTATTGAAAGCGGCTATATAAAGAGCGACGGCGAGCATTATCACGCGAATTTTCCCGTTTTCAAAAAGAGGTCGTTTGACGCACTTATCGAAATGCTGTCGCCCGTCAGCGAAGATGTTTGCGTTTTGATAAAAGAAATAACGTCTGTGGCAACGGAAATGCTGATCGAGCATTCGCCCGCATCGGTCAAAGATCAATGCGCAGACATTGTGGCAAACTGTTACAGTCAGGATGTCATGGCGATACTTATGGAAGACCTCGTCGCGCGCAAAAAACTCTCCGTTCCCGACGGAAACGACGCGATCACCACGGGGGGAATAAAAGAATGAAAAAAGCGCCCGCAAGGCGCTTTTTTCTCTTCCGCTTTCAGCGGGAGATGTCTCCTTTGGAAACAGATGGCTACCGCCCGCATCCATCGTATCCCTACTCCGTCACGGCGGCAAGCCGCCGTGACGTCTCTCCTGTAAATCGGTCGATCTTTTTTCAAAAAAATTCACAAAAAGGTCTTTATTTTTGTAAAGAAAAATGGTATACTGAATGTGTAAAGGAAAAATGTTTCTTTTACAGTACAACGAAAGGCGGTTTCAGTCATGAAAACAAACATCCTTTTAAGACAGACGCAGATCGACGAAAAGACACGCGCCATCATCGAAAAAAAGCTTCAAAAGCTTGACAAGTTCTTCAAAGAAGAACCGATGGCGTCCGTGACTATCACCAAACAGCGCGACAAGGAAAAGCTCGAGGTAACGATTTCGGAGCACGGAAGGCTTTTCAGAAGCGAGGTGCTTGCCGAGGACGCGAGCCACGCGATCGACACTGCCGTTTCCGTTATCGAGCGCCAGATCAGAAAGAACAAGACGCGCCTATCAAAGAACCTGCGCGAAACGGCGTTTGCCAAAGACGCCGCGGACTTTGAGGAGGACGTGCCCGAGGAGGGCGAGTTCGACATTCGCCGCAAGGACTTCAAACTCGCACCGATGACCGTCGACGAGGCGATACTGCAGATGAATCTGCTCGACCACACGTTTTTCGTATTCAAAGACGCCGACACAGGCAGCACAAACGTCGTTTACAAGCGCCACGGCGACAAATATGGACTGATCATCACCGAATGATAATAAAAAACAGAAAGGAGCCGAACGGGCTCCTTTCTGTTTTTTATGCAATTTTACGACAGTGGAAGAATTTTTCAAAAAGCGGTTTTTTCAACATTTTTAATGAAAAAAATGGTTATTTATATATAAATATCTAAATATTGCTCTTGAAAATTATTTTAACATGTGCTAATATTATATCATTAACCGAAAATGGAGCAAAAAATGGCGAAAAAGAACGACATCGTGACACTTGAAATAACCGACATCACGCCCGATGGGGCGGGAGTCGGAAAGATCGACGGCGGGTATGTACTGTTCGTTCAGGGAACGGCGCCGGGCGACGTGATCGAAGCTCGCGTGCTGAAAGCCGAAAAATCGTACGGATACGCAAAGGTCGAGCGCATCGTCACCACATCTCCTTTCCGAAATGAACCTTCGTGCCCTGTTTTCCCGCGTTGCGGCGGGTGCGTTTATCGCCATATAAAATACGAAAAAGAGCTTGAAATCAAGAAAAATTCGGTATTGCAAAATTTCCGCAGGATCGGCGGATTCAACGTCGGCGACATCGGGATATTTTCGGCGGGATCGCCCGACGGGTATCGCAACAAGGCGCAGTATCCCGCACAGATGATCGGCGGGATACTCCGCTTCGGATTTTACTCGACTCATTCGCATCGCGTCGCGCCGTGCCGCACGTGCGCTCTTCAGCCGCCGTTTTATGCCGACATAGTCGGCGCGGCGGAAGATTTTCTGAACAAGCATTTTATACAGGCGTATAACGAAGAGGACGGCACGGGCGTCGTGCGTCACCTCTTCATCCGTCACGGCGCGGGAAGCGGCGAGGTGATGGCCTCGCTGATAATCAACGCGGACGCACTTCCCCACGCCGACGAATTTGTCGCCGCCGTGCGCGGCGCGTGCGGAAATATCGTTTCGGTGTCGCTCATCGTGAACAAGAAGCGCACAAACGAGATACTCGGCGACAAGTGCGAGGTGATATACGGAAAAGATCACATCACCGACGTGCTTTGCGGGATGAGATTCGACATTTCGCCGCTGTCGTTCTATCAGGTCAATCACGACGGCGCGGAACTTTTATACGGACTTGCAAAGCGGCAGGCGGCGTTTGAGGGCGGCGAAACGCTTCTCGATCTCTACTGCGGAACGGGTACGATCGGGCTTTCGATGGCAAGGGACGCGGGGCGGCTGATCGGAGTCGAGATAATCCCCGCAGCCGTTGAAAATGCGAAAGAAAACGCGAGGAATAACGGGATCGCAAACGCGGAATTCATATGCGCCGACGCGGGAGGGGCGGCGGTGCGCCTCGCTGACGAGGGGATCGCGCCCGACGTCGTTGTGCTCGACCCGCCGCGGAAAGGGTGCGGCGCGGAAGTTTACGCGGCGATCGAAAAGATGCGCCCTGAAAAAATAGTGATAATATCGTGCAACAGCGCCACAGGTGCGCGCGATGCTCGCGAGTTTGCAAAAGCGGGATACGAGATGAAATATCTCGCCGCGGTGGATATGTTCCCGAGGACAGGGCATGTCGAGACGGTAGTATTGATGTCTCGAGACGGGGAGAGACAATAGAACTACTGTTAAATTTGAGAAGGATGTAATATGTCAAAAAGAAAGACGCATGAACAATT
>JAFXWT010000244.1 GCA_017542695.1 Clostridia bacterium | reverse complement strand
TTCCTGTTCAAGTTTATAATCAAGTCTATATGATTTCATCCAACCATTTGCTAAATCTGCAATATTGGGTTCAACTGATTTATTATATGGTTTCATTTCAACAATCTCCCTATACCTTATTTTGTTCGTTAAGAATCATAGTTTTGATGATGAATTACATCCTTCTCCAACATTTATCCCTCATAAACTCGACGATCTCTCCTGCGTCGCGGTCTTCGTAGTAGGCGACAAGGAGACGCTTGAATTCCGGGACGTCCTTTTCGGGAATTACGAGAAGTCCTGCGGCTTTGCCGATGAGGTAGTGGTTCGCGAAGATGACCGCCGCGCGCTTGTTGCCGTCGTTGAAGATTTGAGTTTTCATACAATAGAGGCAGAGCCGGATCGCCGTATCAACGGGGTCGGCGTCTTCCATAGCGATAGCGGCGATTTTCTCTTTGACGTCAAGCTCAATCGGAAGCGGCGGCACGTATGACGTTCCACCGATGGTGACCGGCACGCCGCGGATCCTGCCGCCCTCGGCGTAAAAGCCCTCATTCACGAGCTTTGCGATGTGGCAGAGGATATAATAATCCGTCTTGGTGGCGATCACATCGCGGTCCATCACGAATTCCCATGCGTGCTTCAGGTTGAGGATCTTCTGCACGTCGTTCGCCGAGACGCCGTTGACCCGCCCGTTTTCGATGATATCCTCGGTCTGCGGGAAGGAGGTCGCCACACCTTCAAGCACCGCTTGATCGTAAATGGTCGCCTTCATATTAGCGCGTGCAAACTCTATATTGAGGATCACTTTATCGGAAAGCTCCTCCGTCGCATAGCCGAGTTCTGCCAGCCGTTTTTCGATGCGACGGACGCCTTTTT
Source organism: Clostridia bacterium (assembly GCA_017542695.1). The sequence continues at coordinate 1,052 of JAFXWT010000244.1, read as the reverse complement.
TCAGCTCGCGAGCCTCTCTGGTATAGCGCAGGAGCGCGGCGTAAAGCTCATCGGAAAAGACGTCAACGTAAGTGCTGGTCAGCTTCCCGGCGACGCGCTTGCGGACGTAAAGATACTTGCCGCTGGCGTTTTCTTTGATTTCGGGAGTACCGTCGTAAGGCAACAGCTTCAAGCGCGCTTGTAGATCGGCACGCTGCTGCAACAGCTCTTGGATCTCCATATATTCGTAATTCATACTCGCAATCTCCTTATAGGGAAATCTAACAACCGTATTGTATCATAAAGTTCCCTAAAAATCAAGTGGTGATACGTTGATTCTGATGATTATTATGTGAATTTTCGGTTATAAAATCAACTTTCCAAAAGCTTCATCATATCCTTCGGTACGTATAGTCCCCATTCGCTTTCAAAGACGGGGGACTCTTTTTTTATATCCTCATATAAATACCGCACGTTTTTGCGGGCGTTGGCTTTGCAGGTATCGAAGAACGAGGCGGGGAGTTTCATATTTGGGAAGTGTGAGAGGATATATCCCGCCTTTTGCCACAGGAAGCAGTTATCGTATATGGTAAGGTATCTCGTCAGCTTGTCTGCGTCTGCGTAGGTGATCATCATAAGGCAGCGCAAAAGCTCCTCCAGCCTGCCGATCTTCGCAAAGTCCTTGATACTGTCAACGACGGTGCGCTCCAGGTCGGTCACTCGGATCTTGCCGATTTCTTTTACACCCTCGGTGGTGACTGACGAAACGCGCTCAAAGTGCTTCCCGTCAAACTCGAACGGACGGAAAACGGCGGAGGATGAAACGTACAGATCGGAGAAGACTTGATTCGCCATACCGTGTACTTCAAACGCAGAATGATGCGAAACGTAGGCGTCGGGCGAAACATGAGCCGCAATCTGATAGGGGTTACACACCGGCTGTCCGGTTTCAAGACTGATCGCCACGTAAAGATTCCGCCGGACCGAGGCGATCCAGCCTTTCTTCTTATAGGAATACAAAAGACTATCCGCCGTGCGGATGTTACCGGTTATCCCGGCGACGTCTTCACGGC
>JAFXWT010000243.1 GCA_017542695.1 Clostridia bacterium | reverse complement strand
GTTTTCCCATTCTCCGGTCACCTCGATCACGTAATCGGGACGAACGCTTTTCATCATTCCGACAAGCGTCACGCTTCCCGGAAAATCGGGGTTGCGTTTTTCCTGCGGTATGCTTCGCATATCCCGTACCGTCAGCACGAGGATCTTAAAGCCACTGTCCTTTTCCGCAAAGATACGGGTGACCGTTCCTTTCATATTCATTGAAATTCTCCTTCCTAAAATTGAATGTTGGTTATGTTCAATATAGGGGGAGTTTTACCGGCGTTTCAAGAAATCAACGTCAGAGAAGCGCCGCTATGATCGCTTCGCCCTCCTCGGCAATCTCGCCGATCTCTTCCGCAACCTCACCGACTTCCTGCGCCATACTGTCCGGAGACACTTCAACGTCAGTCATGTCTTCCATAGCGTCCATCTCTTCGGGCGTAAGATCGACCTCATCCAAATAATCGAAGTCGCCGATGTCTTCATAATCACCGAGATCCTCTGTATCGCCGGAAAGGTCTTCTGCGGAAAAATCTTCCGCGCTCTCGTCAAGAAGATTCTCAAATTCCTGCGGGTCAGGCGGATCAACGTCGTCCGGCATAATGTCTGTTTCCGCGCTGCTGTCAACAAGGTCCGTGTCAGTGTCCGTCTCAATACCGTCACTGCCGTCCTCCAACAAATCAGTGTTGAAATCTTCTGCTTCAAAATCGTCGGATTCCGGCTCTGAATCGGCTCCCTCCGTTCCTTCCTTTGCCTCCGCCATATCCTCAAGATCGGTGTCGATCTCGGGATCGGTATCCATCAGATCTTCAGCGAATGTGTCCGTATCGTCAGACGTGGCTATCTCTTCGGCGTCGGGGATATCATCGGTCTCAAGATCTGCGTCGTATTCTTCATCATCGGATCCATCTTCGTTTTCCTTATCGCTGTCGTGTTCTTCGCTTTCGCCCTCCCGGTCGTCGGATTCAATGGCGTCGGATTTATTGTCCTCTTTTCTGTCCGCGCTGACGTCCTCTGTATCATAATCGATTTGATCGGTGTCCACCTCGTCGGTTTCGTCAAATGAATCGTCTGCTGGAGCATCGTCAGTCAATTCGTAATCTTCATCTCTGCGGGGTTCCTCGGATTCGTCGTCATCTTCATCTCTGTCTTCAGCTTCCGCATCGTTATCCACCGCATCAGGCTCGTCCTCGGATGTAGTATCGTCCGATTCATCGAGTGCCTGGTCGTCATCTTCACTTTCACTATCTTCATCGGGGATATCCTCTTCATCAGACTCAGGATCGGAGTCGTCTTCGACAACGTCATTGTTGTCCTCAGTAGCCTCGGACTCATCCGGTTCATCGAATTGATCCGGCGTCAAATCTTCTGCATCCTCGGTGTCGGTGTCAATTTCTTCATCCACAACCTGCTCGTCATCAGTTTCGGTTTCTTCATTATCCGTAGGTTCTTCCTCAGATTCGTTATCCGCTTCTTTGTCTGCATCGGCTTCCTTTTCTTCATTTTTATCGGTGTCATCTTCTTTGTCGGTATCCGCTTCAAGCCGATCTTCATTCTCTGCGACCGTCTCTGCGTCAGCATCCTGAAGGCTGTCGGGCTCCGGGGTATCGGTATCAGTTTCGAGATCTGTATCAGGATCGATCTCGCGTTCTATCTCCCTGTCTGTTTCAGGATCAGGCTCCTTATCCCTGAAAAGGTCGGCAAGATCACGGAATGTCCTAACACGCGAAAATTCAGAGGGAGAGACGCCGAAAGAACGCAAAAGAATATCCTCAAGAATACTCTTGCGGCTACTTCCCATTTCAAGCATCTTGCCGGAAATCTCTCCCTTGACCTTCCCGCTGAGCGCGGCATACTCTTCCTTGGTATAAATGCCTTTCGCATAGTCAGCGCGGAGCTGTCCCAGTTCTTTGACGCTGTCCCCGAAACTTGACAGCATTTCGGTTGGCGACATGCGCGAGTATTCCCGCATCGCCTTCGCGTCAATATTGTACTTTTCGTACACGGAGTTCTTGATCCAGTTTTCAACGGCGCCTCTGCCGATCGAATTCTGAACCCTTCCTTCCAGTCCTGTAGACTCATAATCCCCTGTGTCGTTTTCTTCGTCATAATCGTCACGGCGTTCGTCGCGAGCTTCCTCTTCGGGAGCATCTCCCGGTTCACTGCCGACGTCCTCCGCGTCGTTTTCGATTATCCTGTTCAAAACATCATATAATTCTGCCAAAACAAAAACCTCCTGTAATGTTGTTTCATACTACAACATACAGGAGGTTTTATATCCATTTCAAGAAAACAATGCGAGTTAATGCGTTAATGGGCTATTTTTTCTTTATATTCTTTGACTGCGTCCATACTTACATAACCGATTTTCCCTCGCGCATCGCCTTTTCGCGTTATGTAAAGATCGCTTCCGGTTTCGAGGTAACCGCAAAACTGGGCATAAGGATCATACCCTGCCTCTTTCAGCAGGGCTGCAATCCTATCGAGTAGTCTCTCCTCATCGGTGGTCATTCTTACACATCCCAAAATGACTGTCAACATCCTCCGGATGCTGCAATCTGTACTCAAATTCTTTTCTTTCCTTCTCGTTAGCAAACCTGATCGTTATTTTTCCGCAATCCGGGCATTGATTGCACTCTCCGGTACGCGTGAAAACAAAACCGCAGGTGTCGCATGTATAGACTCTTGCAGGCATTATATAACCTCTTTATCCACTTTATCGTACCACAACTGCAGCTCCGCCTCGCTGCGGGCAAATCCACAAAGCTCCGCATTATCGACGTCGTATGCCATTGCTACCGCCAGCGCGGAAAAGTATCCGTCGTCCGGCATGCTGTCCCGATATTCCGGACAGTTGCTCTGATATGCACTGATGCTGAAAGGACTGATTTCATCAAGATCAATCTTATATGCATAGCACATCATGCCGTTGTCCATAGAGAACGATTCGGTGACCGCGTATAAGCCGCCGTGCAGATGTCTGAGACGATAGTTACTGACCTTATACCATTCGTCTTCAACTTTGCGGTGCAGCTTATCCAGTTCCTCCGGATTATCCACGTTTACGATATAATCAATGATTTCCTTTTCAAGTTTGACGGAGGGAGACTCTTTATACTCTCTTACCAGATCTGACAGTTTACTCATCATTTCACCTTTTCCTATATACTTCAATGATAACGGACTTCAGCACCGTCTCATCGCCTAATTCTTTCGTTGTGAAATCGACCAGTCGGTAGTTCCGAATGTTTTCTTTAAGGAGCGCCTCGACTTTCGCTCTGTTATCCATTGTGTCCTTCAAAAGATAACGAGTACCGAAGGGGATCATCTCCCAGCCTTGTTTTTTCTTAGCCTCGATTTGTTCTGCGGAAACAAGCTCGCCGCCATTACGAACTATTCCGTACACATATTCTCCCAACATAAGAATAAGCTCCGCACTCACCCCACGGGAAGTTTGCTTAAAGTTGGAGGCATTGAAAAAGCCTTCACCGGTCCACCAATCAAAAATTCTTTTTTGTAACGGATTCATATCCTGCAACAGGCATGTATCCGCCCACAAACGCATCAGTTCCTCGCCCAGTCCGTTCTTCTCGCCGGGCACCTCTGTCACCTCCAAGTATGTTTTTCCGAAAACACTTGCAATTGTCATTGCACTTAAATATTACCCAACTTTTCACCGAAAGTCAAGCATTTTAAGTAAATTCATACCCGAAAATTCAAATCGCCTCAAACTTTATTCGCCGTTTTCGGTTTATTCAAAGTAATTTTATACCCATTTTATAATTTGCTCTTGACAAATTGAATTTTTTGTGATATAGTGATACGCGTATCACCCCTTGAAGGAGAAAACCCTATGCCAAAGGAAGATAATTTCACAAAAGAACGCAATCAGCTGCTCGCCAGCTTGATGATACAAGCAAAGAAAAAAGGATTCATGAATTATTCAACAATCATGAACCGATTCTCAAAATTCAAACTTACAGAAGAAGAAAAAGAAGAATTAGTTTCTCTGTTCATTAATGAGGGGATTTCTATAATCTACACCGAGGATAAGCCTCCGGGCGGAGATGTGATTGATCCGGAATTTGATACCGACGACTTCCAGATTACAGAAGCAGAAAGAAAGGATGTAGGGGAAAACTTCGGAGACAGCATTAAAACATATCTGAAAGAAATCCATGATTTCCCGGCGCTTACGCACAAAGAAACTTTAATGCTTATCCGTTTGAGTCATGAAGGGAATAAGCAAGCCAGAGAAAAAATCATACACTGTAATTTGAAGTTGGCTTTTATTATTGCAGTCAAATATGTCGGAACGTCTATCCCACTGCCGGATCTCATCCAACAAGCAAATCTCGGTCTGATGAACGCGATCGATCATTTCAATCCGGGACGCGGAACAAAGTTTTCAACATACGCCGTCTTTTGGATCAAACAATCTATTTTACATTATTTAAGAGACCATTCGCGTTTGATACGGCTGCCTCATAACATAAGCGCAGATCTATTTCGGATAAAAGCGATCGAGGATGATTACTACAGTAAGAATAACCGATACCCTACTGATGACGAGATCGCGACAGCGATGGGGATTTCGATCGCCCGTGTAAAAAATCTCAAGTCATCCGAATACGCCGTAGTTTCTTCAGATGAAGTCTTGTATGATGACACGGATCAAACTATTCTTGACGTACATAATGTTGAAGACGAAACGCAAGACCCGTACAGCAGTATACGAGATTCGGATCTACATAACGCTTTATCAGGTTTTCTCGACCAATTAAAAGAATCCGAACGAAAGGTAATTCAACTGAGGTTCGGTCTGGTGGATGGTAAACCAAAAACGCTTGAAGAAATCGGTTCAGAGATGGGTTTCACCAAAGAGCGCATCCGACAAATAGAAGCAAGAGCGCTCAATCATTTGAGAAATCTCAAAGGAATCACATCACTGTACGACTATTTAACCTGATAACATCATCTTTTGATGTTTGATATTTAATTATACGAAGGAGGATTTCAATTAAGCAAAACTATTTCCATGCTTACAGCTGCAACTTAATATCCGGGATGTAAACGCCTCTGTAAATTGATTGGACCGGCAGAAAAGAACAGTATGAACTGTTGCGTGCTGGCAATCTTACAGGAGGTGCTTTTTTGTACTCATTTTCGGATTTTGAAACAGTAAAGGAATTACCCGACGTTGTAGGTGTAAGACAACTTGCCGAGTCGATCGGCATGTCCGTATCCCGGACGTACGAACTTATCGATGAGCGGAAGATCCCGTATATGAAAATCGGAAAAAGAAAAATCATTTTCAGGGAGCATCTGCTGCAGGCTTTGTCCGGAAAAAGAATATTCACCGATGTTGCCGAGCTTCGCGCCGTGAAGCCGCTCCCAAAAGTTTTTGCCCCGAGCCGTCTTATCGATGCCTTGGGAATCTCTAACGGAAACGCTTACGTTCTGGTTCGCACACCGGGGTTCCCTGCCGTGTTGGAGCGAAACAGAATCATAGTTAGCAAGGCAGGGTTCATCGAGTGGGTACGAAAAGAAGAACGTAATAAAATCTGAAAGGAGAATTTCAATGGGAAAAACAGCAAGCAATTATTCTATCTCAAAGAGGGCAGACGGAAGGTTTACGACCAAGTTTACAGTGGACGGAAAAACAACTTATCTTTCGGGAAAAACAAAATCCGAGGTGTTGTCAAAACTGAAGGCTAAACTTGCCGCCGTAGATCAGGCAAAAGCGTCTCAACTCAGCAACTTCATGGAAGCAAACAAAACAACGGTAGAAAAGTGGGCTTGGATCTGCCTGGAAACTTATTCTAAGGTTTCGGTCAGAGAAACGACTTATACAAACTATAGGTCGCTTGCAGAACACCATCTTTATCCATTAGGTAATTATAAGCTTTCTGAAGTCACCAACGCAATGGTACAGGAGCATCTTCAAAGAGAAGCAAGGAAACCGGGAAAAGAGAACGGTCTTGGCGAAAAAAGTCTGACAAATCTTAAGGCGTTTCGTAACTTGATATTCAATCAGGCGGTTCGTAACGGATATATCTTGAGAAATCCGGTTACAGGTGTAAAAATACCGAAAGCAGGAAAAAAGGATACGATCGCTTTGACGATCGATCAACAGCATGCACTACTAAAGGCAGCGCGGGAATATCCGAAACCGATTATGTTCGCTGTGGTATTCGCCTGTTATACCGGATGCCGTAAAGGTGAAGTAATGGGACTCCAGTGGAAGGACGTCGACTTCGAAGAAGGAGTAATCCATATTTCAAAGCAGTTCAACCGCAGACCCAACATTGATGATCCTAGCGGTAAAAAATCCGATATGAAGGTCACTGCCCCGAAAACGAAAGCTTCTGTCAGAGACATCTATATGTTCCCAAGTTTCAAAAAAGAGTTTGAGGAATACAAACAGAAGATGATTGAATGGAAAGCCGATCGGCGTTTTGTTCATTCGGAGGAAGACTTTGTTTTTGTTGGTGAAAAGAACAGGCCGATCGAACCCCGGGTATTTTACGATTACTATCAGGAAGTCATGGAGCAGGCCGGCGTTGAAGACGCTAACTTTCATACGCTTCGTCATACCTTTGCTACGAGATGTATCGAAAATGGAATGGACATCCTGATGGTCGCAAAGACCTTAGGTCACTCTAACGTCAGCACGACTCTGAACAAATACTCTCATTTACTGCCTCAGCATCAGAAAGCAAGCATGGAGAAATTGGAATCAATCTATTATTAAACAAGCGTCCGGATTTATCCGGACCGAACATACAAAACCCGCCTCACAATACAAATGTGGGGCGGAGTCTTTTTTAGTCAAATCGAAGCCGAAAACAATAATTATTCCTTGAAATTTTTTGAATGTGGTGCGGAATCAGGTGCGACACGTTTGACAGCCACATTTTTTCGACCGCCTCGTAATTCAAAATTACAAAAGATTAGTCCTCAAATTCTCGCACCGGTTTTTGCACCTGTTTTTTCGAGGCAAAAACTCCGCACCACTTTTTTGATACAATGTGGTGCGGGCTTGAAAAAGATGAAACCCTCGAAAACGCAGTGTTTTCAAGGGTTTCGTGGCGCCCACTGTAGGACTCGAACCTACGACCCTGCGGTTAACAGCCGCATGCTCTACCGATTGAGCTAAGTGGGCAGGTTGAATTTTTAATGAGATTTCAAACTCATGTCGCTCCTCTTCCAGACTCGAACTGGATGTGCTCCCGACGGGTACAGCCATTGATT
>JAFXWT010000242.1 GCA_017542695.1 Clostridia bacterium | reverse complement strand
TTTCTTTTTCCGTTTCTTTTTCGGTTTCCGTCTCCGTTACTTTTTCGGTTTCCGTCTCGGTTTCCGTTTCGGTTTCGGTTTCCGTTTCGGTCTCTGTTTCCGTTTCAGTTTCGGTCTCTGTTTCCGTTTCGGTCTCGGTTTCCGTTTCCGTTTCGGTTTCCGTTTCGGTCTCTGTCTCGGATCCTTTTATCGACTCGAAATCGATCCCGCTCTCCGTTTCCCCGGGGGCGTTTTCTTTGCAGGCGGCAAGCGAAGACGCGGTAAATATAAATAATATAAGCAGACACAGTAATTTTTTCATAACAAAGTCTCCTGTTCGTATCAATTATATCATCTTTTTTTGTCGAATACAATAGCGTCATCTCGCATATTGATAATATAAAATAAAGAAATCAGGTTGACATTCGGGAAAATATGTGGTACAACAAAACTGCACCCTACTTGTTTGCAAGAGGTAATGAAATGGATAACGAAAACGTAAATCTTAAAGTCGCGGAGGAACAGCGCGAGCGCGTTATCGTCAGAACGAGCGTCATCGGGATCGCCGCAAACGTGCTTCTCGTGACGTTCAAAGCGATCGTCGGCGTTCTTTCGAACTCGATAGCCGTCATTCTCGACGCCGTCAACAACTTATCCGACGCCCTCTCGTCGGTCGTTACGATAATCGGCACGAAGCTCGCCGCAAGACGCCCCGACAAGAAGCATCCGCTCGGTCACGGCAGGATCGAATATCTCGCGGCGATGATAGTCTCCGCGATCGTTCTTTACGCCGGCGTCACGTCCCTTGTCGAGTCGGTCAAAAAGATTATTTCGCCGGAGACGGCGGACTATTCCGCGTGGACGCTCATCGTCGTCGGCGCCGCCGTCGTCGTGAAGCTCGTCCTCGGCAGATACGTCAAAGTAAAAGGTCAGAAGGTCAACTCCGCTTCTCTCGTCGCCTCCGGCTCCGACGCGCTCTTCGACGCTCTGATCTCCGCGTCCGTCCTGATTTCCGCGGCGATCTACCTCATCTGGGGAGTCGCGCTTGAGGCGTACGTCGGCGTACTGATCTCCGCTTTCATCATAAAAGCGGGCGTCGAAATGCTCCTTGAGACCTTTGACTACATCCTCGGTCACCGCGTCGAGCGCGAATTCACGGAGGAAATAAAGGCCACCGTGTGCGAGGACGAGGCGGTCGCGGGAGCCTTCGACCTCATCCTTCACAACTACGGCCCGGACAGATATATCGGCTCCGTCCACGTCGAGATACCGGACACCATGACGGCGGACGAGATCGACCGCATGGAACGGCGGATCGCCGAGCGAGTCTTTCTGAAGCACGGCGTGATCCTCGCCGGTATCGGCATCTATTCGATGAACACGAAAAACGACGAGATCAAGGATATGTGGGCGAAGATCATCCGCATAGTCAACTCCCACGACGGCGTGATCCAGACTCACGGCTTCTACGCCGACCTTGACGCGAAAACGGTCAGCCTCGACATAATCCTTGACTTCGACCTGCCCGACCGGGAAGCGACCTTCAATCATATCAAAGGAGATA
>JAFXWT010000241.1 GCA_017542695.1 Clostridia bacterium | reverse complement strand
GAACCGAGGGTCCCGCCGGCGAGGCTCTTGATTATCGAGAGCACCTCGCGCTGCTTTTCCTGCTCGGCGAGCTCGGATGAGATCTTCGCCTCCTTAGCCTCGAGTTCGGCCGCCTCCCTTGCGGCTTTTTCCTCCGCAGCTCTGACAGACGCTTCGTGTATCTTTACCACGTCGTCGACGTTTTGCGGCGCGCTCGGCTTTGCCGCGTCAAGAGTTTCCTTTGTCACGGCGTAAATATCCGGAAAAGATATGTGCCCGCGCATGAATTCGTCAACAGCAACCTCGTTTGCCGCGTTCATCACGCACGGATACGGATCGCCGCGCCGCGCCGCGTCGTATGCAAGCAAAAGCGACGGGAATGTATCCGTGTCCGGCTTGGCGAAAGTGAGTTTGCTTATCGCCTCAAAATCAAGAGCCGAAGCGGAACATTCCATTCTTTCGGGATACGTCAGCGCGTACTGTATCGGTATACGCATATCGTGCGAGCCGAGCTGAGCAAGTATCGCGTTATCAGCATATTCAACCATCGAGTGAATTATGCTTTCGCGGTGGATAACGACCGAGATCCTTTCGACGTCGATATCGAAAAGGTGCATTGCTTCGATAACTTCAAGTCCTTTGTTCATCAGCGTCGCACAATCGACGGTGATCTTTCCGCCCATATTCCATGTTGGATGGTCCAGCGCCGACGCGAGAGTGACGTTTTTCAGTTCGTCCGCCGTTTTTCCGTAAAAAGAGCCGCCGGAACACGTCAGAATAAGTCGCTTGACATCTTTTCTTCCGCTGTTCAGGCACTGGAAGATCGCGCTGTGCTCACTGTCGACGGGGATTATTTCAGTTCCCCGTCGTTTTGCCTCGGCTTTAACGAAATTTCCCGCGGCGACGAGCGTTTCCTTATTCGCTATCGCAAGGCGCGGCGTGTGAGAGAGCGCCGCCATCGTCGGCAAAAGTCCCGCAAATCCGGAAATGGCGTTAAGCGTCACGTCGGCGTCGCACTCCGCAGCGCGCACGGGTGCGTCCTTGCCGACGATTATTTTCGTGCCCGATCCAAACGTCTCTTTTTCAAGCTCGCGCCCCGCATTTTCTTCGACGACGGCGCATATTTCCGGATGAAATTCGGCGATCTGCCGTTTGGCAACGTCGATATTGCGTCCGACCGATATCGCGCGAACGCGGTATCCGAGACGGGAAACAACGTCGGCAGTCTGAGTGCCAATCGAACCGCTCGAACCCAAAATGTTTACTGTTTTCGTTTTCATATAATTATGTAAAAAGCGGGACTGTCACAAAATATGTGATGAAGAATATCGCCGGAGCAACGGCTATCGACGAGTCGAATCTGTCCATTACGCCGCCGTGACCGGGGAAAATCTTTCCGAAATCTTTAATACCCTGCTCGCGCTTCATGAACGAAGCGATAAGGTCGCCCACCTGATCTATTATAGACACCACAACAGCGAGAACAATAAGGTAAATATAATTTACCTTGACTCCGAATGCAAACTGAAGAATAAGTCCATACGCCGCGTAACCGATAATTGCGCCGATAATTCCGCCGAATGCGCCCTCGACCGTTTTATGCGGGCTGACAGCGGGAATAAGCTTGTGCTTTCCGAGCGCCGAGCCAACAAAATACGCACCGGAGTCGGTGAGCCACACGCCTATGAATATGAGAAGAACGTGGTGCAGCCCGAAACCGTTCACCGAAAAGCCGAAAGTGCCGGGCGACGCCATGTATCTTGTCAGGATGATAGAAGCAAAACCGACGAGCACGTAGATCGTGGCGCCGACAGTCGACGCCGCTTGCGCAAATCTCGCTCTGCCGTCCGAAAACATCGTTCCCGCGAACACGACAAAAAGGTAAGCAAATATAGCGACTGCGATTATCGCGGCATGCGGCGTGTGCGGCACAAAATACGTGAAGAACGCTATATATCCCATCGCAAAAAGGGAGAAAAGGTATGTCGGGATAGAGATGAACAGCGCTTTTCTCACTCCGAAGCATCCGCAGATCTCATATTCCGCGATAAAAGCGAGTATCGCTATAACGGAAATAAAAAGAAGCGGTATTCTTCCCGACAAAAACAGCGTCGGCAAAAAAAGCGCGAGGCCAACGGCCGCCGTTATTATTCTTTTAAGCATAACTCTCTCCTATACTCCGCCGAAGCGTCTTTTTCTTTTGCCGAATTCGTCGATCATCGCGTCGAGTTCTTCGGTCGTAAAATCGGGCCAGAGCGTATTCGTAAAGAATAGCTCTGCATACGACGATTGCCAAAGAAGGAAATTCGAGAGCCGCAGTTCCCCGCCCGTTCTGACAATCATGTCGGGAGGCGGGACGATGCCCGACCATATCGTACTTGTGATATCGTCTTCGTTAATCTCGGTCTTTCCCGATTTAATGAGCTTGTTCACCGCGTCTACGATCTCTGCGTGGCCGCCGTAATTCATTGCGATGCAAAGCGTTGTCGGATGATGCGCAGTCGACGCTTCAAGCCCTTCCATTTTCTTTTTTGTATCATCTCCGAAAGCGCTTTTGTCGCCGAGAAATATAATGCGGGAGCCCTCGTCGTCGCGTTCCGCGCGCTTGATATATTCGGCAAAAAGCGCGACGATAGTATCGACCTCGTTTTTCGGACGTTTCCAGTTCTCTGTCGAAAAAGCGTAAACGGTGACGGTGCCTATCCCGATCTTTTTGCAGTAACGCGAAATCTCCTCGAATTTTTCCGCGCCGTATTTATGACCATATTCGCGCGGCATCAGGCGTTTTCTCGCCCATCTGCCGTTTCCGTCCATAATGAAAGCGATATGTTTTATACCATTTATGTTGTCCTTTGGCATTATTGCTCCTTTGATACATATATAACCGCCCGTGCGGGCGGTTACATGATGTCAGATCTCGAGGATCTCTTTCTGTTTTCTTTCAGTGATCTCGTCGATATTCTTGATGTATTTATCGGTGAGATCCTGAATTTCTTTCTCGGACGATTTCTGCTCGTCCTCAGTCATCTGCGAGTCTTTTTTCATCTTTTTGCAAAGCTCGTTCGCGTCGCGTCTGATGTTGCGGACAGCGACTTTTGCTTCCTCGCCGAATTTTGATACCTGCTTCTGAAGGTCTTTTCTGCGTTCCTCCGTCAGCGGCGGGAACACGAGACGGATCGACTTTCCGTCGTTCTGAGGGTTGATACCGATGTCGCTCATGTTGATGGCTTTTTCGATCCCCTTGAGAAGATTTGCTTCCCACGGAGTGATAAGGAGCGTTCTCGCATCCTGAACTTTGACGTCTCCGACCTGTGTTATCGGCGTCGGAACGCCCCAGTAATCGACCGTTATTTTGTTAAGAACGTTGGGATTTGCTCTGCCGACGCGGATCGTTTCAAGCTCCGACTCGTAAGATGCCGTCGTTTTCTGCATTTTCGTTTCAAATTCTTTCTTATCAAGTTTCATTATGGTATCTCCTTTTCTTTATTTTTTACTGTTCCGAGCAATGTTCGCTGACTATTGTGCCGATCTTTTCGCCCATTATCGCGCGCATGATATTGTGTGGGTCGTCAAGTCCGAAAAGAAGGATCGGAATGTGATTTTCCATACTGAACGAGGTCGCCGTGAAATCAAGCACTTTAAGTCCTTTTTTGAGAATTTCTATATATTCGATCGACGATATTTTCGTCGCCGTAGGGTCGAGCTTCGGGTCCGCCGTATACACGCCGTCAACGTTCTTTGCAAGGAGCACGATGTCGGCGTTGATCTCCGCCGCGCGGAGCACAGCCGCCGTATCCGTCGAAAAGAACGGACTGCCAATGCCGCATCCGAATATAACGACTTTTCCCTCTTCGAGATGTGATACCGCTTTGTTTCTGATGTACGGTTCTGCGAATTGCTTCATTTCAACCGCGGTCATAACTCTGCTGTGCACGCCCATTCTTTCAAACGTATCCTGAAGTGCGAGACAGTTTATAACCGTCGCGAGCATTCCCATGTGGTCGGCGCGAGTGCGGTCCATATTGACTCCCTGACGTCCGCGCCAGATATTGCCCGCTCCGACGACGATGCTCACCTCAACGCCGAGGTCGACGCACGCCTTGATCTCAGAGCAAATGTTCTCCAAAAACTGATAGTTGAGAATACCGTCCTTGCCCGCCGACAGAGCTTCGCCGGAGAGCTTGATCAGCACTCTTTTGTACTTGATTTTGCTACCCATATCTCCTCCTAACAGTATATATAATGATTGCATATATATAATACCTTATATTTGGGATTTTGTAAATATATTTTTTGTAAATTTTCAAAAAAACAAGGACGGAAACTTATTTCCGTCCCATGATCTTACGTATACATATCAATCGTATGACGCGATCTGTCGATAAAGTCGATATAGTCGGACATACGAAGCGGCTTCGAGTAATAATAGCCCTGAATGGCGTTGCACCCGAGGTTTGCAAGCATCGTCGCCTCT
>JAFXWT010000240.1 GCA_017542695.1 Clostridia bacterium | reverse complement strand
GGCGGTACCGCAATCGTCGGATCGGGGAGTTCCTCAAGGAAATGCATTTGACAGAAGGCAGGAACACCGGCTTCCGTAAAATCTTGAACGCGCTTGAGAAAAACGGTTCTCCAAAACCGATCTTTGAGACTGACCCTGAACGCCTGTCTTTTTCCAGCACGATCTTCATCCACCCGGCGTTTGTTGAAGAAAATGTCGGGGTAAATGTCGGGGTAAATGTCGGGGTAAAACTAAATGCAACGCAGAAAAAAATGCTGCAACTTTTCAAAGAACATCAGGATTATACGTTGGATGAAATCGCGCAGACTCTCGGCGTACAACGCAGAACGATTGAAAGAAACCTGAAATCCTTGAGAGAATCGGGCTTGATTGCAAGGTCTGGATCAGATAAAACCGGTCACTGGGTTGTGAAAGAGAGGTAGATTATTCTAGCGAAAGATAAACGGTATTTAATAGAATGAATTGGAGGAGGAAAATGGAAGGCGTTGTTAAAAAAATAATAGAGTATATCAAAATTCCGTTGAGAGTTTTGCTCCCCGCGGTCTGTATTTTTAGCGGATTCGTTTTGTTTGCAAGTGACAATTTGTTAGAAAAATTGAATCTTCTTCAATGGAGTAACGATAATGGTTTTGTATTTGGATTGCTGTTTATTGTGTCTTTAAGTTTAATCATTGTTTATGCTCTATTCTATCTTAAAGAAACTGCTTTTTCAGTATGGAATAAAACGTTGTACTTGAGCAAGCAATTTAAACGAATTGCGGAGTTGGATAGTATGGAACTTGCCATTATTGCGTATATGTATAATTCTCCGGGATACTCACAGTCTCTGGATTATAATAAGGCAATTGTGCAGGGATTGGTTTCCAGCGGCTACATCTATTCCGGAGGAAGTCAATTAGTTCGGATGAGCATATTTGATACCAGTGTTCCCATCAATTTCTGCCTTCAGCCATTCGTATGGAAAGCATTAGATAAATACCTTCCAATTCTTCGGCAGAAATGCGATAGAATAAGTAAGAAAAACCACAAAACAAAATGCAAATGGAAAAAAGAAAAGGAAAGCAATACGTTGGAGAACATGAAGATTATTTTGAGTTATTTTGATAATTATCATCCGAAGAAATCCAACAATGGTTGAAAAGACGCTCTGAAATCCGACAGTACGATAGAATTATTAAAGAGATATTGGTGCTGTTTCGAAATGCAGTAACGGAAGTGAAACAAGACGGCAAAACAACGCGTGCCATCGGTGTTGCTTTGGACACCTATTTGCACACAAAAAGCGAAGATCCTTGAAAAGCCGAATTCGGAGAATTAACAAGAGCCCCGCAGGTTACCTGCGGGGCTTTGTGCTTTCAACTAATCATTGGTACAAGGCTCGATTAACTGTGCCCAGATGGGATCGTCATCCTTGATCTCACCAATAGCTGCCATACTGCCGAGTTTCAAAAGCGCCTCTAAATCTGCTTGTATGATTTCTCGTTTGGTGCTGACTCGTTTCTTGAAATCATAGAACAACAAGCCGGATAGATAGCACAAATAAGCAAAATCAAAGCGATCTGTTGTATTTGCTTGGGCGGACTGCAACCAGTCAAACCATTCCGATTCCGTGTCACTAAACAACGGATCTTCACGATAAATAAAAACGCCAACGGAAGAAAAGCCTTTTTGTCGATATGATGCTACCTTTGACAATTTGGATTCGAACGCATGAACAATAATCCCTTTTTCCGGTTTCTGTGGCGGGTATGTCATCCCCCAGTCTTCCGTAAGCTTTGCGCCGGTTTGCCCGATACGTTCCCGACACTTTTCTTTTTCTTTCGGATCATTTTTTGCGGCTAATTTGACAAATTCGCTTTCCAACAATGCGTCATCTTGGTCGACGGCTCTGGTGACTTCAATTCCGACAGAATTAGTTGTGTCTTGAAGATCCGGCGCATCACCGTGACGCAAAAAACGGTATGTTTCCCCCTCACAATGCTTCAAAACTGCAAGAGCAGTATACTCATTTGAGATTGTTCGTTCCCTTGGATTAAATGCTTTGGGAAAGGTCTTGTTCCGAACTGAATCTGGAATGCTCACTGGGGTTCTCCTCTTAACGCCGTCTCTTGTTCTTCTTTTTCTTTCGCAACGATTTCCATAAAATCGTCATAGGAGATGCAAGGCACTTCCAATTCTTCGCAGAGATTTGGTAGTTGAGCAGAATGCGGTTTGTATTCTTCTGCGGTAACCACTGTTCCCTTTAATGCCTTTGCTTTGGCAACTATGTAAGGATCAGCAGAGGGACGGTTGCTCAAAATGTTCTTTGTGTGAATGCTTTCTCGCATTTTGGGCTTTTCAAATAATTTGCGAATAATACAAGACTCCGCGCTTGTAGGAACAAGAAACATCCCCTTATGATCCTTGAGCCATTGCATGTTTTCGTTGCTATCGTCGTAATGGGCATCTAATTCATTAAAACACTCATCGACGGATTGATACACTTTGTTTTGTATTCCAAGTTCGAGCGCATTCCAGATTCGCACAAAGTAATCACCTTTTCTTGGAAGATGCTCGAGCAAT
>JAFXWT010000239.1 GCA_017542695.1 Clostridia bacterium | reverse complement strand
CCATATTTCTTGAACGGAAAAGAGTCAATCGGATGTACGTTTTGATCGCTTCCGTCTTCATCCTTTCCGTTGTCGTTTTTCTTGAATTCTATCTGGGCGATCAAGGAATATACAGGGAAGAAAGAATCGTTTTGATGGCAGTAAGGTACAGCGCGACCCCGTTTATTATGGCGATGATCCTGTATACTCTGATTCGGAAAAGCCGCTGGTTTGTATTTGTCCCAGCCATCGTCTTTGCCGTCGTCAATTTCATTTCCGTATTTACGGGTATAGTCTTCAGTATCGACGACGCGAACACGCTTCAACGCGGTCCGCTTGGCTATCTGCCGTATATCGCCGTCGGATTTTACAGCATTTTTTTGGTATATACCATGTTCCGGAACTCCACAAAACAGGCTTCGGAGATCATACCGATCTTATTCATGGCTTTTGCGTTTGTGTCCGGGCTGGTCTTGCCGTTTGTTATTGGCAAGGACTATTCAAAGATCTTCTGTACAACTATAATTTTCGCTCTGTTCGTCTATTATGTTTTCCTGATCCTTCAGCTGACAAGCAAGGATGCTCTGACGGGGCTCCTCAACCGTCAGGCTTATTACGCCGCGGTCAGCGAGAATATGAAGACTATCACGGGCATCGTATCGATCGACATGAACGGGCTGAAAACGATCAACGACAAGGAAGGCCATACCGCCGGCGATTCAGCGCTGGAAACTCTTGCGCAATGCTTTCTGCACGCAAAGAAAGACAAGCAGTCCGTTTATCGTGTCGGCGGAGATGAATTTGTGATCGTTTGCCGACGGTCGTCCGAAAAAGAGATCAAACAGCTTATAGAGCGTATTCAAAAGGGTCTGTCTGAAACCGGGTACAGTTGTTCCATCGGTTACTGTTTCTCCAACGACGGAACAATGAAGATCGATGAAATGCTTAAAGAGTCGGACAAAATGATGTACGCGGATAAAGCGGATTATTATCTGCATTCCGGTATTGACAAATATCGCAGCTGAACGGCTTTTCCGATTCGGGATACGTTGACGAAGATCTTCCCGATTCGCTGAATATGATCCTTTATCTTTGATATTCCGGGAGATATAAGCATGGAGCTTTGGGACGCTTATAACGAAAAATACGAAAAGATCGACGGGATGACTCTCGTTCGCGGAGAGACGGTGCCGGAGGGGGTATATCACCTTGTTTCGGAAGTCATCGTGAGACACGCTGACGGCGAGTATCTTCTTATGCGGCGGGACGAGAGAAAGCATTTCGGCGGAATGTGGGAGGCGACCGCGGGAGGCTCCGCGCTTCGCGGTGAGGACGCGAGGACCTGCGCCGTGCGCGAGCTTCGCGAGGAGACCGGGATCGTATCGGACAAGCTGACGGAAGTCGGCTCCGAGGTCAGCCGCGAGACCCGTACGATCTACGTCGAATTCCTTTGTGAGACGGACGTCCCGAAGGACAGCGTCACGCTTCAGGAGGTCGAAACGTCGGAATATAAATGGGTGACGAGTGACGTTCTCGCCGCCATGAAAAAAGAGGAGCTTGTGACAAAGCGTATGCAGAAATACGTGAAGGATCTGGTAGGAAAATGAACACGGTCTGGTCGGATAACGAGATCGGGTTCGATACGTGCTGTTACTCGAACGACGATATTGAAAGACGCGAAGTCAGGATCAATCTCGGGTTTTTTATGTAAATAATTCGATATAAATCCGCAGAGCGGATTTTCGATGTGCGCTTCGCGCTCGATGTGCCGCCTTCGGCGGCTCGATGTGTGCCTGCGGCACGAGAGAAAGGGAAAACACAATGGCGTCAAGCAAAGAATATCTTGCGTTTATTGCGGATCAGCTGTCAGCGCTCGGCGAGGTATCGTTCCGGGCGATGATGGGGGAGTACATTATTTATTATCAGGGAAAGATCGTCGGCGGCATATACGACGACAGATTCCTCGTAAAAGTGACGGAGGCGTCGCGCCGCCTTTTGCCTCACGCGCCGCTTGAAACACCGTACGAGGGGGCAAAAGAGATGATAACTGTTGAGGACGTTGACGACCGCGATCTCCTTTGCAGACTGGTTTTTGAGATGTCCTTTGAACTCCCGGAACCGAAGAAAAAGTCGGCAAAATAATCGGAGGAATGAATATGAACACGCTCTGGTCGGATAACGTGCAGGGTATAAAGACGCTGTATCTCAGCCGCAGACTGAGGTTTGACGATGCGTTTTTCGCGCAGTACGAAAAGGTCTTCGGGCTTGATAAGAACAAAAAGCT
>JAFXWT010000238.1 GCA_017542695.1 Clostridia bacterium | reverse complement strand
CCCCTCGGCCTCTTGTAGGACCGGGAACAAATTCTCGCCTTGATATACGTCGTCCATATGGAACCCGTAACCGGCCATATCGTTTACTAAATATTGTGCCGAATAACGGTCATAACCGACTTTTAACGGGAGGATTTTATACTTTTCGACCATTTCGACGAACCAGCGAAAAACGTCCGTATAATCGACAAAATTCGCCCCTGAGACGGACAATAAACCACGCTGCATATAAATGTTATACGGGATCCCGTCCCGGGCCGTCGCCTCGTCGATCTTTTCCTCCGGGAGCCAAAAATGAGATATTACATTTATGACCCCGTCCCGTTCTATGCATAAACACGCGCTCGTTAGGTCGGTCGTTTGTGATAGGTCGATGCCGCCGACGGCGTAACAATTCTCGAACTCCTCCGGGCCGATTGCCGGGCCGCTTATTTCTTGGACGGCCTGAGCCGGGAGCCACGCGAGACTTGAGTTTTGTTTTACGTTTGCGTACTTGACTATAAACTCCGACTTTTTCGAGAGCGATGTCCGGGCGACCTCGATCTCGTCGAGATAATAATCGACCGGGACCGATACGCCCATATTGGGATTGGCTTTTCTTAATTCGTTTATATCGTCCCATTTTGAGACGTCATCGATCATATAAAGAAACGGCAATAACCGCCGCTCTTTTGAGTCGCCCAGCAAGAGCCGAGTCGACCGCGTGATTAATTCGTCGTATATGCCGCCGTCGATATAGCCGGATGTCGTGCAGCTGATTAGCATCCCCTCCGGCCTCGCGCCCATTCCTGACTTGAGTACTTCATATTGTTTTAGGCCCTGATCCCCGGCCCACGCCGCGACCTCGTCGCAAATTGCAAGGCTGGGATTGAACCCGTCGGATTTTTTCGCACTAAACGCGATCTTTTTAACGATGCTATTCGTTGCCGGAATTGCTAAATCCGTTTGTCGATGTCTCGGCAGCGCGGAGTCGTCGTGAATTTTCCGATGCTGTCCGTCGAGTTCTTTCAATACCGAACGCATCTGTTGATATTCCGGGTCAATCGTGACCATCGTCCATATGTCATTGTAAACGAGATCAGCTTGGTCCAATTTCGGCGCAATGCAGAACACCCGGGACCCGAATCCCCCCTCGAGCTGAAACGTATAATTTGCGAGGCTGGACATTAGTTTCGATTTGCCATTTTTCCGGCCGACGACGAGTACGATCTCCCGGAACTGTCGACGCCCGTCCGCGTCCACTAATCCATAAATCGCCGATTCAAAAGCCTTTTGCCATACCTCGAGCGAGATCCGTCCCGGCGCGAGCGGCCCCTCGGTATGGAAACAATGCGTTTCTATCCACTCAATAGCCGCGTTTGCCTTTTTCGCGTCAAAATAAAACGCCTTATCCTCGAGGCCCCGGCCGATATACTCATAAACGAGCCGGATCCATTTCCCGACGTGATACGTCCCGTCCTTTATTCCCTGATAATATGCATAGATATAATTATCTCCGGCCATTTTGCCCCGTTTCCTGACCAACCCGGGCAATCTCCGGCCATTTCGTCGGTGGTATCTGTAAAAAAAAGGAGTTATGCGCCGGTCTATGTGGATAACGCATTTTTTCCACATATGGGGGCATATTTTCTAAATTTCCTCCGGCGTAACGTCGCCGCCCGGCCCGATCGTATAACGTTGTCCGTTTCGTTTTGCTTTGTGTTTCGCGGCGTGACATTCGCGGCATAATAACTCAAGATTCCACCATCCGAGCGCGATCTCCGGGACGTTTATCGTCTTTGGCGTTAACTCGATTTTGTGATGGACGATCTCGCCCGGAACATATAGGCCGCGCCTGAGACATTCCTCGCATAAATGATAAACGGACTTGGCGTATTCGTTCCGGCACGTTTGCCACGCTTTCGAACTATAAAACTGCTTTGCGAACTCTTTCGCCATTTTCAAATAAAGGAAAGACGGCCCGGATGATCCGGGTCGCCTTGCGTGGGTTTTTAGTGTTTTGTGAGAAGTTAGCACATACTGTATCCGTTGTACCCCTTATATAGATTATCATACAACAATGTTGCATTGTGTTGCATCTTTCCCGGATTCGTCCGTCCCGATGATCGCCCCGGCCGCGTCGAGTGCTTTCAAGTGCAGCCGCCCCCGGGTGTAACTCTCATCGTATGCCAACGCCTGAGCAATGTCCGACCAATCCCGGCCGCTGATATAGCGGTCATACAATAGCCGGGCGAGTGCCGGGTCCGGGACCGCATCGATCACGCGCTCGATCTCGAGACGGACCGCCCACGCGTCGACCGCCGCCGCCTCGGCCTTTGTCTTTTCCTCGGCGAGACGGACGGCCAACGCCTCGACCTTGCGCGAGATGTTCGTCCCTCGCGGCATCCCGTCGTTTATCGGCGACGATTCGATCGCGGCCGTTAGCTGGGCGATTCGGTTCTCGATCTGTCGGATTCGCTCGACCTGACGCCGGTATTGAATTAGAAATAACTTTGTCGCGTTCATTCCCTCGCCTCGGCCAAACCGCAATAATGCGTTAACTTTGTGTCCCCGAAAAATTCGCAATGCCCCACCATCTCGCCCCGGACGATTTGCGTCTCGCAATAAACGCAATCCCGGCACTCTATGACCCCGGCCGCGTCCGGCGTATCGTCGACCGCCTCGATCGCGTCATATAATGCAAACGCATAATCGGAATGCCGCCACGCCTCCTCGAGCGGCTCGTCTGTTTCAATCCATAATTTGCGGATGCGACGGATCGCCTCGTCCGCGTCAATTAGTCTCGACATTGTCGCCCTCCTCTTTGAATTGTTTCATTCGTTACCTCCTCGCCCGGTCCGGGTCGTTAGCGTCGACGCGCCCGGACGTCGTAATCCTCGAATCGCTTTACAGTTCGGAATATGATTGGATTATTCGCCCAACTTTGTAAATCTTTGTGAAACGCGGATATTTTCATTAACGGCAAATTT
>JAFXWT010000237.1 GCA_017542695.1 Clostridia bacterium | reverse complement strand
CCTCTGGGATCACGGAGGCGGCTCTGCAAAAGGAGTTTGCTTTGATGAAAACTATTCCTTTGATTCTTTATCCCTGACGGAACTGAAAGAGGCGCTCGACAAAGCCGGTATGAGCAGAAAACTTGATTTTATTACCTTCGACGCCTGCCTTATGGCAACGGTTGAGGTGGTCTCGGTAATGAAAGATTACGCAGATTATATGATTGCTTCCGAAGAGATCATTCCCGGCGGAGGCATGGACTATAAAGCAATTTGCGAAGCCTTTTCCTCCGGCGGCAGAAGCGAAGATATCGGAGTCAAGATCTGCGACTCCTTTATGGAAAAATGTAAGAAAACGGGCAAGGATACCTACTCAACGCTGTCGTTGATCGATCTGTCACAGGCTGACGCGCTGGCAGAACAGTTCAACAACTGCGCCGCGTACATGAACAGAATGTCGGAGACGAAGAATTATTTTTCGCGCATTATAGCCGCCGCAAAACGGTGTGAAAAATTCGGTATTGAAAACACCTTTGACGGCAGTTCAAACATGGTCGATTTGGGCGATTTTTTCGGAGAAGCGTGGGATAATCACATCATTACGGGAGAAGATGATATTTATATAGCGCTTTTGGACGCGATGGACGACGCCGTGCCGTATACAGTCAACAACGGTGAACGAAGCAACAGGGGCGTTTCGTTCTACTACCCCCTTACATACGACAAAGCGGAAGTGGATGAATACGTCACGCTCAGCGTCAGTGAAGAATACAGTAAATTCTTAAAAAGCCATTATTGCGATGTGCCTGAGGTACCAATCGTATTTACGGATAAGGGCAGCATCGGTGAAAACGGCTCGTTTTCCGTATCTCTGACCAAGGAAAGTTACGCCTACCTCGCCTCCATAGATTTTATGCTGATGACCACGGACGCGGACGGTACGCGTCACATTCTCTGCACCAATAACGACATTGACAAGGATTACGACAGCATGAATTTCAAGAGCAATTTCAGAGGCGTGACCCTTGCGCTGAACGGACGCAGAATGTATTGCTCAGCCTTAAGTAATACAACGGACTTTCTCACCTTCGAAACACCGGTGATCGTCAATTCCGACGCCGAACAGTTCAAAGATACCGACAGCGCCATGCTTCAATATAACTTTCTCTGGAACGAAAACGAGTTTAACAACGGGCATTACATTATGGCGGGAATACATAAAAATCCCGATGAAAACGGGATTCCCGACAACTTTATTTATAAGGTGGAAGCAGACGTCAGACTTCAGGTGCTGACCGAAAAGATAATCAAGGATGGGAAAACGGAGGAGATTTACAGCGAGGAGTTTGAAGCGGGAGAGCTATACGACGATGAAAATCCGTCGGTGACCGAAATGCCTCTTGACGGGACGGAATATCAGTATGTATTTTTTGCAACCGATATTTTCGGCGACGTTTATTACTCGGACATGGCTACGATGAAGATGAAATACACCTATGATGAACTTTTGAAAAATCCCCTGCCGGACAGAACGCCCGCGGCGGAGGTCACGAACATT
>JAFXWT010000029.1 GCA_017542695.1 Clostridia bacterium | reverse complement strand
GTATAAACGTTAACCTAATACAATAGTGCTTTCACGCCCAAAAAGGATGTTGTGATTATGAAAAAACAAATTCGTATTGAGCGGTTTGATAGTCTGTTTGGCGTAGTTATTAAAGTAACTATGAGAGGGGTTTTTATGAAACTGGAAAACGGATTGATCGGTTTCAGTTATACATCTTTAAGGATTGGTGATCGGGTCTTTTGTTCAGTTAAGAAAGAATATAAAAAAGGACGGTTTTATTATCTTGACGATTGATTCGGTGCAGTTCGACCGGATATAAAAAACGGTATGGAATCCAAAAAAGACAGTAAAGAAGCACTGCTATTGATAATAAGGAGGATTTATGAGTTCAAATGTAATTATGATCGTAGAAGACGATGAAGCAATTCGGGAAGGAATACGAATTTTACTTGGCGGCGAAGGTTATACCGTTTTGGAAGCAGCTTCCGGAGAAGATGCGTTAAGGAATATGAACGATGCTGTGGATTTGGTAATTCTTGATATTATGCTGCCGGGAATATCGGGGTTAAAAGTCTGTGAAGAGTTGCGTAAAACATCAAATGTTCCGGTTTTGTTTTTAACGGCAAAATCACAGGAATCGGATAAAACAATCGGACTTACCGCCGGCGGAGACGATTATCTGGCAAAACCTTTTTCCTATGCGGAGCTCATTGCCCGTGTTAAAGCACAGTTACGGAGATATGTGGTTTACAGAGGGAAAAAGCAGAACTTGTCTATGAGTACAGATCAAACTCTGACTTCCGGGAGACTTAAAATAGCGTTGGATCGAAATGAAGTCTGGAAAGATGGAGAACCGTTGGACTTAACCGAAATTGAGTATAAAATACTGGCGCTTATGATGCAACATCCTCAAAGAATTTTTTCAGCAAACGTTATATATGAAACAGTATGGAATGAAATGTATACATATAGTGCCAACAGTACAATTATGGTACACATAAGAAAGCTTCGCACGAAAATTGAGGATGATCCTCAAAACCCGGTTTATATAAAGAACGTGTGGGGAAAGGGATATAGATATGAAGAAGATAAAAGAAATTTTTAAGCAATATGGGCTTCGTGCCCGTTTTGCCATATCTTTGAGCATATCGGCAATTCTCTGCATCATTTTGTTTCTAATTCTTTATAGTATTTGCGACTATTCCCTTACAAATTATTATGAAAAATCTGAAGTCTCTGATTCTCTTATTAAAAATGAATTAAAAAGCCTTCAAAATTATATAAATGATAATAATATTTCAAGCAGTGAACTTCAACAACTTAAAAATTGGGAACAAAAAAACCCGGTTACGCTTCTTGAACTTTATGCTGATAATAAATGCATTTACAGTTCTTTATATGATATTACGGATAATGAAACCTATTATGACGGCAACCTATATGAATATGAGGGTCATACCTTTAGTATAAATCTGCAGGATGCAAAAACAACGGCTGTTTTATACTTTGATTTTACATATCGTTATTATATGATTGGGACAATCGCTTCCTTCGTAATTGCTTTTACGGTATTTGTTTTTGCTTTTTTGCGCAGTAATCAAAAATTAATCAATTATATTTGCCGCCTTAACGAGGAAGTTCAAATCCTCGAAGGAGGTAATTTGAATTATCAGGTCTCGGTTGAGGGAAACAATGAAATTACAGATCTTGCAAACAGTATGAACAAAATGCGTGAAACCTTTTGGCAGCAAATGGAAACAGAACAATCCCTGTACAGGGCAAACAAACGTCTGGTAACCCAAATGTCACACGATTTAAGAACGCCCTTAACCGGGATAATGCTCTATCTTGAAATTCTTAGGTCTCATAAGTATAAATCGGATAAAGAACTTCAGGATTATCTTGAGAAAATCTATTCAAAAGCCAATCAAATGAAACAGATGTCTGACCACCTGTTTGAGTATTCTTTAATTGAAACATCGGAGAAGAAAAACAATCCGCAAAATATGCAAATTGCATTTGGTGAGATAATAAACAATTTTAAGGACGAATTATCCGCGAGGGGCTTTTGGGTAATATCGGATATTGAGTGGTCATCTTGCTATGTAAATGTAAACGGCGAGTTTCTCCAAAGAATATTTGATAATGTCATTTCAAATATTTTGAAATATGCAGATCGCTCAGAAAAGATTACAATTTCTACGGTGGATACCGGTGAGTCTTGCGGATTTTCTGTTATGAATACATACTCTGTTTCCAATAACCAAAGTGAAGGTAACGGAATCGGCATCGAGAGCATTCGTACTATGATGCAGCAAATGGGTGGTACTTGTACTGCCAAACATACGGAAAGTTGCTTTGAAATAACACTTTTGTTTCCGATACAAATGTGATAGAATTATATGCAAAAACAGGATTGCGGAGAAACGGGAATGAAAATAAAAAAACTGATAAAGTTAACAATTATAGTCGTTTTATGCCTTTTGGTGATAGGCACCGCGTCGCTGTTTATCATTAACGGGTATGTAAAGTCGGCGTCCGGGGAAAGATTGATGACGGTGGATGACGCATCAAAACTTGAAAATATTGATTGTATTATCGTCCTCGGATGTCAGGTTAAGAGTGACGGAAGTTTAAGCCATATGCTAAGG
>JAFXWT010000236.1 GCA_017542695.1 Clostridia bacterium | reverse complement strand
GGGGGGCCGCCGAGCTGACCCATCAGCCCCTCGAGCATCTCGTCGCCGCCGCCTTCCATGAGGTTTTCGATCTCGGCGTTCATCTTGTCGATATCGTCGTCGGTCAGCCCCATCTTGTTTATCATATCGTTCACAGGCGTGATGCCGAGCTCGCGGGCGCACTTTATGCATATCCCGTCCTGCTTGGTCTCGCCATTTTCTATCTTCGTCATGAACACCACGGCTATGCGCTTGTGGCATCTTGAACACATCGTCATTGTACTGCCTCCTTCCCGTTATCCTATCTTTTTCAGCACTCCGCTGATTACGGATATCGGATTATGATTTGCAAAAAATTTCATTATCACCGACCGCTCGGCTGTGTCGCCGAACCAGTCGGGTATATACGAGCCGAGCGCCCCGAGCGCCACGTTGATGACGAGAGAGACGACCCAGAGTATAAAGAGCGCGTTCACAACGCCGAGGGCGAGCCCCGCGGCGTGGTCGACCGTACTGACGATCGGCGCTTTGAAAAGAACGATTATCAGCTTCGAAAGAAGCCTCAACGCTATCAGTATTATCACGAAAAGGACTATGAAGGCGAGGGTGTTCGAGATTATCTGCGAGGTCGGTCTTGCGATGAAGTCGGAGACCTTTTCTACCGCGGATTCTCCCGTATCCTTCAGCCCCGCCACGAACTCCTTCAAAGATCCGCTCTCCACGTTGAATTTGTCAAGCGTTCCCGCAAGCGTCTCCGGGATCTTCGACAAAAACGTGGATACGTCCGTTCCGACGGGAGTCGACGCCGCTGATCGCACCGTCGAATCTATCCCCGAGGAGATCTTGTCGAGAAAAACGTGATTGCAGAGGAAATCGGAGACAAGAGGAGTCAGAGCGTACGCCGCGATCAGCGCGACGACGTCGCACACGAGTCCTATCACGCTCTTGACGAGTCCCCGCCTCCAGCATCTTATTATTATGAACGCCGCGAGGGCGACAAGTATCAGGTCTATCGTTATATTCATCATACCATCCTTTCTTATTCTGCGCCTTCCGCGGGAAATCCCGTGACAGCGGAGGTCGAGCCCATTACAAGCACGTTGCCCGCGTACGGAACGAGAGACTGCACGATGAACGGGCAGTCCGCGCTCTGCGGATCGGACGCCGCTCTGTATCTGGTCAGCACCCCGTCCGCGGCTATGTACGCCGCGTCCTCGCCGAGCGCGTACGCGCTGACCTTCGAGTATACGGTCACGCTCAGCGCCTCCGCTCCGTCCGGCGAATAAACGGTTGCGGAGCTTATCGTATCGATCAGGTTGCGGCTCTCGACTATCATCACTCCGCTCGTCGAGAACGAGATCCCCGTCACTCCGTAGCCGTCGAGCCTCTTTTCCGTGACCAGCTCTCCGGAGCGCGCGAAGAACGACACCGTATCGTCGCCGACTACGCAGAACGACCCGTCGGCAAAAAAGCCCGCTTCGAGAGGAAGAGAATCAGAGACGGACTGCGTCGACGCGCCTTCGCTGTCGACTCTTCCGCTCATCACCTCAGCCGACACGGCGCTGCCCGTCATTTCGCAAGACGCGACGGCGTAGCGCGCGCCGTCCGCGGAGAGCGCGGCATCCATAACGTATTTGTCCTTATAGATCTTCGTCAGTTCTCTGAAGTTTTCGTCGTAAAGGGTCACGTTGTATCTGTTCTCCCTTGCGCGGCATATGAGCGCGAAAGCGCCCGAATCGGAGATCGCCGCGCCCTGAAGAGTATACTGCGTCTGTCCGGAATGGACGCACACTATCGCGGTGTAAAGCGAATAACCCGTGCCGCCGACGT
>JAFXWT010000235.1 GCA_017542695.1 Clostridia bacterium | reverse complement strand
GACGAATTCTACGGTGTCCTCGGAGAATAAAAAACAAATATCAAATCGGCAGAGCCAACGCCCTGCCGATTTTTTTAACAAAACGCAACCGAATCAAACAAATTCCTACTTTATGGGTGAAGGCGCCGAAAAAAGAAAAGGAGGAGCATTTTGAACGACGACAAGATAATCGGACTTTTCCTTTCAAAAGACGAGCGGGCGATCGCCGAAACGAAACAAAAATACGGCAATTATCTGTTCGCCATCGCAAACAACATTCTGGAATGCGCGTCCGATGCGGAAGAGTGCGTCAGCGACGTCTATCTTTCGCTCTGGAACGCCGTTCCGCGCGCAAAACCCTAAAATTTCAAAGCATTTATCTCAAAAACGGCGCGAAACATCGCGCTCTCCCGCCTAGACTACAACAAAGCGTCAAAACGGGACTCAAAAATGAGCGTCCTGCTCTCCGAGATCGAAGACGTCGTCCCGTCGGGAGACGACGTCGACGACGAAATGAGCCGCTCCGTAACGGCGGATATAATAAACTCGTTTTTGGCTCATCTGCCCGCCGAAAACAGACGGATATTCGTCAGGCGGTATTTCTTCTGCGACTCGGTAAAAGACGTCGCCTCGCGCTTTGATATCAGCGAGAGCCACGTAAAATCCTCACTTTTCCGAATGAGAAAAATGCTGAAAAAACAACTGAAACAAGGAGGAATAATCTATGAATAAAAAAGATTTTCTCTCGTCCATGAACAGCATCGACGAGAGATTCATAAACGAAGCCGACGCGCCCGCGAAGAGAGGAAAATGGCGCGGTCTCCTCAAGCGCCCCGCGGCGCTGATCGCCGCGATAGTCGCGCTTGTCGCCATGTCGGTGACGGCGGTCGCCGCCGTCGTGCCGCTGATCGTTCCGCCGATACCGAAAGAGGCGGTCGAAAGTCTCAACATACGACCGACGACCGCCGAGGAGCGCGAGGCGGAATCCAAGCGCGTCATCCGCGAGTCGCTCGAAAAATCGCGCGAACTCTACGGAGATGAAAACTTCACCGCCAGCGACGAAGAAGTCGATGAAGTCTACGACGAACTGCATCAAAACTCAATGCAGAAGCTCGTTGCCGAAGCGTCGGGCGGGATGATCAGAATATGTCACTACGATACGACGATCCCTGACCTTGACGACGGCAAGATACACGAGGGCACGGGCTATTTCTACGACGGATATCTGCCCGTCATCTATATCGAAACACGCGACGCGGACGGAAAAACGACCGGTCAGACGTTCCAATACGACGCGACGCTTGCAAAATACGGCGCTTTCGCAAGATTCACAGCGCAATCAGACGGTACGTATGAACTCGAATTCATTGAGATTGGCGACGCACTCGACGGTATCCTCGTCGTTGCCGCCGAGACTATCACGCCGGGCACAAACGTCAAGAAAGCCGACGGCTCGTTCGACTACGCCGCGTTCTACGCCGCGCTCACGTCCGTGACGCATCGCGAGTATTTTGCGATTCTCTTCTCTCGCGCAGGAGTGGAAATCTGACAGAAAAATCATTTTCACCTTAACCTCTATCTGTAAAAAAGCTGACTTGCAGCTCCAAGTCAGCTTTTCTTTTTTTTCTTCTTCCCCGTCAGAAAAAAACTCTTGTCGACAAGTTCCATCACTTCCGCGTCGGAGAGAGCGTCGTCAAGCGTGACGCTGATCCACATTTTGTGGTTCATGTGGAACGCGGGGTAAACGCCCGTTTTGTATTCCACACCGCCGAAAACATCGGCCTTGAGATTCATCACGTCAACATATCCCTCGCCGTCGGCGACGAGATATCGGCGCTTTATGTTCATTATAAGTCCGAACCACTTTGACGTGTCCGTATGGCGGAAAACGCCCGCCGCAGCGTTCTCGTCGTGAAACGGAAAATCCGGGCGCACGCCGTATTTTTCGTATATCAGCTCCGTTATTCTGTTCGCCTGTTCCGACGCAAACAGAACGTCGTGACAGCAGTTTTCGCCGATCAGAGAGAGCAATTCCTCGTACGACGCACGCACGGAGCTGACGTAAGCGCCGCTCATCTCGTCGGTGCGGAAGCGGACGTATTCCTCATCGTTCATTTTGTCAACGACTTTTCCGCGAATATCTCCCCCGTCACCGACAAATATCTCGGCCGAAAAGTCGCCGCCCATTATGTCGGCGCGGTAAACATATCCTCCGTCCGTCCTCTCAAATCCAAACTCCGTCATCCTGTCGGGAACGAAACGCTTTCGCTGAAAAAATTTTTCTTCAATCTTCATTTTTTGATCTTCACACCCCTCGGCGCTTTGACCTTGACGGCGGTACGGTAGCCGCGTTTCTCCGCCTCGATCTCGATCTCGCCAAATGCCGTCGGGTACTTGCCGTGCACCCAATCCAGATCGCCAAGCAGCGGATCGACCGTGAACGTGTCGTGCGAGAGCCGTCTCACTCCGAGCACGTATTCGGAAATGAACGGGCAGGGCCCGCTCGCCCAACCGTGACAAAGCGAGTGACGGAAATTCTTGTAGCAATAGTCGCCGAAGTCGCCGTGTATGTCGCGCATCGTGCCGCGAGGAAGCTCGTCGATGCGGAATGCGTTTTTCATCCAATCGACGTTGAAGTCCTCCCAAAATGTCGTCGCGCCCATGTCGAGCATCCCGCCCCAATACCGACGGATGTCGTCCAGCGCGCCGTCAATGTCTCCCGCGTCGCCTTTCGTTTTGAGAATGTAATACCCGAAAAACGTCGAATAGCCGTGGACTCCGCCCGGCGTCAGCACGTTGGTGTTGATATCCTCCGCCGCGCGCAGACCGGCGAGCGCCAGAAGCGAGGCCGCCTGCTTCGATTCGCCATGGTACGGCACGTAACGCGCCATTCTCGACACGCACTCTTCGCACCGCGCCGCAAGCTCACGGTAGCCGATAAGCTCGCACATCCGCCCGCCGTACTCGATTGCGAGTTTGAGCAGCGCCTGAAGCCCCGCATGTATCGCCTTCGGATTATCCGAGCTTTGCCAGTCGAGAAATCGCCCCGTTCTCATCAGCTGTTCCCTGCCGTCGTCTCCGACGGATTCGATGAACCGACACATCAGGTCGTACAGAGTATCGCCCTGCGCCAAGAGGTATTGCTTGTCTCCCGACGCGACGTACCATTCGTATTGATTTATCACCCACCACATTGAGTAAGACGAGATGTTGTTCATCCATCTTCCCTCAGGGGTCGTGTCGCGTATGAGGTCGAGCGATTTCGGAATGATGTCGTTTTCGCCGAAAACGGCGAGTATCGTTTTGATTTCGGGATTGATGTCGCCTATCCACACGAGCCGGTCGCGCTTGATGCCGTCCCAAAGACAGTCCTGCATATTGAGGAAAACGGTGTATGCCGCCGTGTTCCATATTTTCGTCAGCCGCGCGTCGGAGCACTCAAAACTGCCGCGCCATTCGAGATCGCGGTGAACGAATACTCCCTGCACCGCTTTCAGCGCAAGGTCGCCCGCCGTCAGCATTTCGATATATACGAATCTAAGTCCCGATTCGTTCGTTTCGTTCATCGAAAGCGCGCCGACGTTCATCTTAAACTCTCGGTTGGCGTGGTCGTTAGTCGCGTTTTTCTCGCCGAGAGGCGTCATCGCCTCCGTTGCGCTCTCGCCGAACCGCACAAGAATGTCGGCGCGGCCGCTTTCGCTCCTGACCCCCGACACGCATATCCGCACGCCGCCCGAAAACTCCACTCCGAAGTCGAGAAGAACGAACGAGCCGACGCCGCGTATAACGCAAAGACCCATATCGTTGAGTGTCACCTGCGGTGCGCGCTCTTCGAGCAGATTTTTGACGTCGAAAACGTTTGTGCTCTTTGCGACGACGCGGCAAGGCGTAATAAACTCCCGTATGCGCTCATCGCGTTTGATGTTGATATCGGTCAAAATGTCATTTACTTTCATTTGTCGCGTCCTCCCTCTGTATTATGATCCGCTCTTCCACGGAGCGGGACACGTCCTGTTCTTTTTGAACCATTCGGTGTCTTTGAGCACCGTGTCGCTCGCGCTGCACGTCACCTTTATCCCGTCTTTAGACGCAGTGACGACAATGTTGCCGTTCATCGACTTGAATTCGCCCGTCTCGTTACTGACGCACTGCGTCGTCACGTAGACGCGGTCGGTGTAATTCGCTATCCTGTCAACAAACGCTTGCGTCGGGAACATATTTTCGTTTGCTTTTGTGTATTCGTCGCTTCCCGCGCAGCAGCAAACGCAGACGATCTTCGGATTTATCACGGAGAGAAGCACGTCGTTGGACGACGTTTTCGAGCCGTGATGTCCCGCCTTGTATACCTCGACTTCGGGGAGCTCGTTCATCTCGACAAGGTATTTTTCACCCTCTTTTTCAAGGTCGCCCGTGAAAAGATAGTGCGCCTCGCCCTGATTTATAAGACAGCAGACGGAATAGTTGTTCTCGTCGCTCGACTTGTTGTAGTAGAAATAGCTGTCGAGTATCTCAAGCTCGACGTTTTCGGAAAGCGCAAACTTCGTCTTTCCCTGCTTGACCGCATCGGCGGCGGTGTAGTGCGTCGCGCCCGCTTTGATCTCCTTACTCAGCTCCGTTTGATAATTCTGATACATTTTGCTCGACTCGTTGTTTGTCAGCGCAAAGTCGATTATCGTTTTACACTCGTATATCGAAAAGATCGACTCGTGCGATGAGTCGCCCGCAAAGCCCGCGTAGTGATCCTGGTGCGCGTGCGTGACTATGACGTATTCGAGCACCCCGTCTGTGCAATAGTCGTCGATGTAGCTCGTGATCGTCGAGATGCTGCTCGTGCGCGAGCCCGCGTCGATAAGCACGTCGGTGTCGCCCGCCTTTATGTATGTGCAGTCGCCCGTGTACTTATTCCCGAGCTCAAGGAAATGGATCTGGAGATCACCCGAAATGACAACGTCTTTGTGCGGCTTCGGCGTCACCGTCTGCGAGCCGAGAATATTCTCGAACGGGATGTCTATAACGCCGAAATAATCAAGCGCAAAGACAGCGACGACGATAAGCACGACGATGACCGACAGCGCCACGCTTGCCGAACTGACTTTTCTTTTTCTGCTGCGACGTTTTGCCATAATGACCTCCGAGAATGGTTATTATATTACATTTTCATTATACCTTATTTTCTCCCGCTTTGCAATAATTTCCGACAACATTTGAAGATGATTTTTTCGCACAGATAAAATCTCTTGCTTTTTTTCGTTATCAGTGGTATTATGTATATGAATAAATCAGACGGAGGTGTGCCTTGCTGCCCGAAAAATTCATCGCGCAAATGAAAAACATACTCGGCGGCGAGCTTGACGAATACGTCGGCTCTCTCGGCGCGCCGCCCGTCCGCGCGATAAGGATAAACACAAAAAAGACAAACGCCGACGCGGTTTTATCCGTTCTACCCTACCACTCCGAGCCGATACCGTACGCGCGCGGCGGGTACTTTATTTCGTCAAATGAAGACGACAAGATCGGCTCGCATCCGCTTCACCACGCGGGCGCGTTCTACGTTCAGGAGCCGTCGGCGATGGCGCCGGCGTGCATGGCGCCGATCGATCAGGATTTTCTCGCACTCGATATGTGCGCCTCTCCCGGCGGCAAATCGTCGCAGATCGCCGAGCGCCTGACGCGCGGCACGCTCGTTTCAAACGAAATAATGAGGGATCGCGCCGTGACGCTTCTCGGCAACGTCGAGCGTCAGGGATTTTCAAACGTCATCGTCACAAACACAGATACAAAAACACTCGCCGAATGGTTTGACGGCGTGTTTGACCTTGTCCTGTGCGACGCGCCGTGTTCGGGCGAGGGGATGTTCAGAAAGAACCCCGACGCGATCGCCGAATGGAGTCCAGAAAACGTCGCAATGTGCGCCGCGCGGCAGAAAGAGATACTGTTCAGCGCCGCAAAAACAGTCAAGCGCGGCGGATATCTCGTCTACTCGACCTGCACGTTTTCAAAAGAGGAAAACGAGGACGTCGTATCGGATTTTCTCGCGCGAAACGAGGATTTTTCGCTCTGCGACGCACCCGATGAAATAAAAAAAGCCACCGCGGACGGCATCGGAATGCCCGAGGCGCGCCGCTTCTACCCGCACGTCTCGCGCGGCGAGGGGCAGTTCATGGCTCTGATGAAAAAAACTGTCGGCGGCGAGGCGCGTATCGCATACCGCGACGGCGCGCGAGCGCTCACTAAGGAAGAAGATAAGGCGGCACGCGAATTTTTCGCGTCATGCTTTGACGAAATGCCGCGCGGACGGCTCGTCGCCGTCGGCAAAAACATATTCCTTTCTCCCTACTTCCCCATCCCGCCGCACTCTGTCTTTTCGGCGGGGATAAAAGTCGGCGAGGTCGAAAAAGGGCGGCTCGTGCCGCATCATCAGCTTTTCTCCGCGCTCGGCGCGACGATGAAACGGAAGATCACGCTTGCCTCGGACAGCCCCGACGCAAAAAAATACATAGGCGGCGAAACGATACCGACAAGCATTGAAAACGGTTGGGCGGCTGTCACGATCGACGGATGCGCCGTCGGCGGCGCGAAAGTGACGGACGGCGTGGCGAAAAACCACTATCCGAAAGGTCTGCGGCGTAAAATATAGCGCCCACACTACGATTTCACCATACATCAAGTCCCGTTTGCAATATTAAAATCGTTTTAATTACAGCGGGATGGAAAGGAGTGCTCATCTTGCAGCTCAAACTTGACAAGCTCATGGAAGCGACAGAATGCGACAAGGCGCTGACGCGCATCGCGCAGGGAAAGTCCGACGCGCTTCCCGTCATACACAAATACATGGAACGGCAGATCTTCGCCGTAGCGTATTCCGTCCTCCACGATTTCTCCCTCTGCGACGACGTCGTGCAGGAAACATACATCAAAATCATTGAAAAAGCGTCGTCGTATAAGCCGGGCACGAGCGCGAAAGCGTGGATACTCACCGTCGCGCGCAACATCGCGCTCGACATCGCAAAGCATCGCAGATTCGAGTCGCCCGACGAGAACATCACCGACGACGCGACGGAGAGATTTGACGAAAGCTCGCTCGTGCTGTCCATACAGGTCCGCGCGGCGCTCGACGCGCTCGACAACGACGACAGGCAGGTCGTGACGCTCAAAGTCTACTCGGGACTCAAACACAGCGAGATCGCCGAGATACTCGGCATCAGCACCGAGGCGGCAAAAAAGAAATATCAGCGCGCGATAGCGCAAATGAAACAATTACTTGAATGAGAGGTGATCGCATGAACGTTCAGGACAAGATAAGATACTTTTACGACAAGGTGAAGATAAACGGCTCCCTCGCGCCGCGCGCGTCGAAGTTCCCGTTTAACATCGCCATCCCCGCCGCCGCCATTTCAATTCTTATCGGCGCGGCGGTGCTGATACCTAACCTCGTCAAAAAGCCCGAGTCGAAAGCGGTCAAAGGCGCGGCGCGGAGCAAAGCGGTATGAAAACCGTTGTGATTTCGGGGGCGTCGAGCGGGATCGGCCGCTGTCTCGCCGAGATATTCGTCAGCGACGGATATAAAGTGTATAATCTCAGCCGCCGCCCGTGCGACGTCGACGGAGTTATAAGCATCGGAACAGACGTGACAAACGAACGATCCGTCGGCGATGCGTTCTCGCAGATCGAGCGCGAAAGCGAGAGCGTCGATATCGTCGTGGCAAACGCGGGGTTCGGCATCTCGGGCGCTGTCGAGTTTACCGATACGGAAGAGGCAAAACGGCAGTTCGACGTCAACTTTTTCGGCGTGCTGAACGTCGTCAAAGCGGCGATGCCCGCGCTACGCCGAAGCCGCGGCAGAATAATGGCTACGTCAAGCGTCGCGGCGGTGTACGCCATCCCGTTCCAGTCGTTCTACTCCGCGTCGAAAGCGTCGGTCACGATGATGATGTCGGCGCTTGCGAACGAGGTTCGCCCGTTCGGCGTTTCGGCTTGTTCCGTCATGCTCGGCGACACGAAAACGGGATTTACGGACGCGCGCGAAAAAATTCATAAAGGCGACGACGTTTACGGCGGAGCGATATCGAAAAGCGTCGCTGTCATGGAACACGACGAGCGCCACGGCGCGTCACCTGAAAAGGTCGCCCAAAAGATCGCAAAGATCGCAAAACGCCGCCGCGTGAAGAACAAATACGTCGTCGGATTTGCGTATAAATTCCTCGCGGCGCTCGATAAGATCCTCCCCGCCGCCGCAGTCAACCGCCTCGTCGGAATGATTTACATAAAGAAGTGAAAAAAACAAGCCCGCCAAGGGCGGTGCGCCGTAGGAATAATCAGCCCTGAAAAGCGCCTTTTTTCCCCGTTACTGCGTTAAAAATGCTCGGAATACATAGCCAGTATTCCTGCGCTTTTTGCCTTGTCCCATGAAAAAAATCCATCTTTTCAGGGTGCTTTGCAGTTTTGAGCGAGATATTTTTCGCAAAGACAAAATAAAAAAATTCGGGAATACTTTGTGTATTTCCGAATTTTTTTGTAAAGTATCGGCGGAAAAGAGCCGATCAAAACCTG
>JAFXWT010000234.1 GCA_017542695.1 Clostridia bacterium | reverse complement strand
TTTTACCGCTATAGTGCTGTTCCTTTCAGACGCGTGTGTTAAAGGATACAAGACAGGTAAGGATATGAAAGTCAAAGACGCGATCACGGTCGGACTTTTTCAGGTAGTCGCGCTTTTCCCGGGTGTGAGCAGATCCGGAAGCACAGTCTCGTCCGGACTTTTCTGCGGGCTCGCGAGAGATACCGCGGTCGCGTTCTCGTTCATACTTGGTATTCCTGCGATACTCGGAAGTGCGGTGCTTGAAGGTGCGCATGTCCTGAAAGAGGGAACACAGCTTGATCCGGTACCGCTCGTTATTGGTGCTGTTGTCGCGGCGGTCGTGGGATTCCTCGCGATAAAGCTCGTTCATATCATCATAAAGCATGACAAATTCAAGATATTCGGCATTTATACGCTGATCCTCGGTATCGCCTGCATAGGCGTCGGCATATACGAAAACGTTACGGGAACAAAGCTGTTCTTCGGGGCGTGAGATATCGCCGGTGAACGGCGGATAATGAACACATAATAATGAGTAAACAGGAAGTCAAAGGGGATACATAGTATGTCGGAAACCAAAAAAAGTCCGTCAGCACAGAAAAAGACGACAAGATCGTCCGACGGGCTTGAAAAAAGAAAAGCAGAGCTTCTGAAAGCGAACGCCAAACGCCGTCACGTCATTTCGGTCGTTATGTTCGCGGTCGGATTGTTCATCATTGCTCTGTCTTTCATAGGAAATTCCTTCGCCGAAAAAATGTCGGCGTGGGATCATCTTCATGCGTTCATTTACGGACTGTTCGGACTTACGGTATTTCTTGTCGGACCGGTGATTATCTGCATCGCAGTGATGATCTCGGCAGATATGACAAGATCCACTGTTGCTAAACGTTTGCTTCAGCTTGTGCTGATGATACTTCTTCTGAGCGCAGCAGCGCAGGTAATATTTGTCGGAAGCATCGGTGATCCCGCCGCGGAGAACGCAGGCTTCGGCGATACGATAGGATATGTTTACGAAAAGGGCAAGGCGCTTTCGGGCGGCGGAGTCGCAGGACTGATACTTGGCGCGCCGCTGCTGCTGTTCGGTCAGATAGGCGCGATAATAATACTCGCGCTCGTAACGTTCGTAGCGGTAATGATAATCGCCGATAAATCGCTGCATGATCTGTTCAATGCGGTGAAAAAGCCCGCTGAAAAGATAAAGGATCACCACGACCGAATAACCGAAGAGCGCGGTGTTATCGAGGAGGACCTGAAGCAGCTTGAGGACGATCGCCTGAAACAGCGCCGCGAGGCACGTGAACAGCGTAATGCCGAGCGTATCGCAAAACGTGAGGAACGTGAGCAGACCGCCTAAGAGCGCCGCCGCAGCAAGTTCGAATCAATAGCGAGCGTTACCACGAACGCACAGCAGGAGGTCTCTGAGCAGGACAAAAAAGAAGCCGCCCAGATAGAGAAGGAGA
The DNA here is from genome assembly GCA_017542695.1 of Clostridia bacterium. The sequence goes on along the minus strand of JAFXWT010000234.1, from coordinate 73 downwards.
AGAAAGATCCCGTAAAGGAACAGAAGCAGGAAAGCGCGGAGTTCCAGAAAGATCTCAAGGATTATCTGAACGT
>JAFXWT010000233.1 GCA_017542695.1 Clostridia bacterium | reverse complement strand
TTTCATCTTTTTCCCCGCACGGATCTTCTGCCGTGTCAACGGCCTCGCCGCCGACTTCTTCCGATGCGTCTTCAGCCGTCCGGGCGTCTTCTTCCGCCGGCGGCGCGGAGGCGCGGCGGCGGTCCGCCCTGTCCGCCAGCATCTTGTTGCTGACGGCGATGAGGATGAACGCGGCGATGCCCATTAACGAGATCAGGTTACCCTGCTTCACGGACTCGGGCTCGTATTTCATCGAAAGCTCGTGTTCGCCGGGCGTCAGATTGAAAGTGAGCAGCCCGTCGAGGACCTCGTAAGTCTCAACGGTCTCGCCGTCGCAGACGACGCGCCATCCCGCGTCGTACGGGATCGACGTGAAGATCTGCGTTCTGTCCTTCGGCACGTTTATTCTACCCTCTATCGTGTCCTCGGTGTGGTACGTCACATCGAGCGGGAATTCTCCGAGCTCGCCGAACGCTTCCTCGAAACGGTCGGTATCGAAATACCAGAAGTACGGGACGTTCTTTTCGACGTAAAGCTCTTTCTTGTCAAGACGGATCGTAACTTTTATCGTTTCTCCCGGCGCGAATCTGCCGAGATATACGATCGTGTGTGAATCGCTTTCGAAATAGTCTCCGAGGCTCTTGTCGTTGAGGAAAAGCTCGGCGTCGCGCGTGTACTTGCTCGGGAAATAGCAGTACAGCGGTTCGGACGAGTCGACCGTAATATTGTAGTTGACCTCGCCCGTGATATCCTCGTCGTATTTCGTGAATTTCGAGTGGGCGGCGATGGTCGATTCGGAGACGCCCGCTTTAGTGATCACGGGCTCTGCCGCCTCCCTGAAGACGCCTTTCGCGTCGGGGTCGCCCAGCATATACGAAACGAGGGAATTGAGTCTGATGAAGGGCGACGTGACGCCCTCGTTCGTGAACGGAGCGTTCGTCAGCTTTTGAGATACCGCACTCGCGATCGAAAGCGCGTAGTTATTGCGGTACGTCGTCATGTTGTCATCGGGGTAGTCGAATATCGCCGTCGCCTCGTTCAAGACGTCGTCGCGCTCGGCGATAATGTATTTCACGCCGAGGAGAGAATCTGAAACGGGGTTTCTGCCGATGTATATGACCAGTGTGAGCGCGAGGCGTAGCCCATGCGCCGCAGGAAAACTATCGTGTGTTCGTTCAGCGTCGAGGTAGAGCCGGATAGGCCGTAGAGCCCCAACGCCATATTGTCGTTGGTCTTTCTCGAAAAAGTCCTTTCGGCGCGGTAGAACGACGTGTCGTATTCTTTCAGCTCCTCGGCGGCGACCGTCGTCCTGTCAAGGTATTTGCGGAAGCCCGAACGGCTTGAGAAAGCGACGTCCTCGTCGAGGTCGTTGAAGTTTACGAGAGTCGATGCGACCATTTCCGCGCAGACGAAAAACACGAGCGTGACCCTTGCGGCGGTCTCGCGGTTCAAATCTTTCGATTTCACGCCGCGAAGGATGAAGAGCAGGATGAGCAGTATGCCGAGAGAGGGGATGACCGCTCTGAAATCGGGCAGGTTTTCGTATCCGAACTTCTGAAGCGCTATTATAACGCCGGTGGCGAGCGCCCACGTCCCGATCACCCATCTGAAGCTCATGTCTTTTATATGCTCGAAGGCTCTCATTCCCCATAAGACGAGGAAGAAGCAGAACATATAGGCGTATCTGTAATTGAGCCAGTTCGGTTTCTGGAAGCCGTGCCAGACGAGGTCGATCGT
>JAFXWT010000232.1 GCA_017542695.1 Clostridia bacterium | reverse complement strand
GGATCGTAAAGTAAAGCGACGAGTATCTCCTTTTTGGTTACTGACGATATTGTGATGCTCTTTGATTCCGATGATCTTCAACCACAGATCATCATTAAGGTTTCGTTTCCCCGTTTTAATTCTATAGATCCCTGATTCTATTCTGTCATCAGAACTACTGACTTCCGCTGTGGTCGTTTTCTCACCATCTTCAACATCTCTTGTGACAGTCACTGTCCCTTTGGCAGTTTGAATGACCATTGCGAATGAATCGTATCCATGCTTTATATCAACCGGAACCCGATCACTTCCAAACAAATAATCCAGTATTTCCAGCACGTAACTTTTGCCCGTGTCGGAAGGACCGCAAATAATATTAAGACCCGGAATCAGTTCAATGGACGACGCTTGTTTCTCTGTGCCTCTGGCGATTATTTTCTGTATATAAAAATCAGGCATCAGTTACTCTCCTCTATTCTTTGCTTGGCTTTGGCGTTGATTAACTTTTGAACGAAGGGTAAACCTTTTGTTTTGACCTCTTTCTCAGCAAGATATGAACATTTTTCATAATCCAAAGCGAAAGAGCTGTTAAGGGTTTTAGAAAAGTCTCTACCGGGAACCGTAGCTGCATACCGAAAGCCGGATTTGTCGGGTATTATTTCAACCATATTGCGAAGGATTAATTCTTCAAGTGATTTTCGAGTTTTTTCAAGACGTGCGGCAGATTCACCGTACATATAGCAATTGTCTCCGTGAAGGTTACAATCATAAATACCGAATTCGCGACCATAAACAGACATAAAGTCTATCACTGCTATTTCTTCAACACTCTTCGACTCTTTCGTATTTGCCAGAATAATCAAAATCCGCAATGAGACTTCAAGGGTCGAATTATAAATGCTTTTTACTTTTCTGTCCATGAAATCTCGCCGTCCTTTACAAGAAAATGACATACTCCTTTTTTCTCGCGTGAACTAATCCAATTCAGTTTACTAAGAAGTCTGCATCTTTCAATTGGAGATAGCGCTGCACGTTCCATTACCTCGATCAATCGATCCATTGAAGACGGGAAATGCTTTTTATAGGTACTGTAGATATGATCGTATATTTCTTCTTTTAATGCTGAAAAATGGTTTTCTTCATAGTCGCCGAAGCAGTCTTTGGTGCCTTCTCGTATTGCCTCTGCCGCATAGTAGTTCTTTCTATGTTGGCAGAGGTCTTTTTTATAATCGGGATACTGGTCGAGATCTTCAATCGAAATCTGTTTGTCCATACCCAATTCTTCCGCATATACGTCCAAAAGAGCGTGGACATATTCCAATTCATCTTCCGAAAGCGTATCCGGTGGTGACGTCGTACTAGGCGGAGGATAGCTTTTCAGCAATTGTTCGAGTTGGTCCATATCCTCAAGAGCTTGCTTGATTTGGGAATCATATTTTGCCGCTTCGTCAAGTATCGATGATTTGTTGTCTTTTTTTAGGACGTAAAGGTAAACTTGCGCCAGGAAAGCCGCGATATGCTCTTTGTCTGCTATTTGCAGAAAATCTTTCCGTTGTCTATCGGATAATTCCGGATCACCGTTAATCAGATTGCGAATACCATAAATCAAATCATTAAAAAAACTCGGCTCAATTTCAGGTAAAACGACGTCTTCGAAAAAAGAATCTGCCGCAGAGATAATCTCCGGATTATAAGACGCCGCCGAAATCGTTTTGGGGATCTGTCTTTTACAATTCAAGAGATTGCTTGCGAACGAATCTCCGACAACATAGTCTTGCCCCATTTTGTTTTTGATTGTTAAATTGTCTGTCACTAATCCGAAAAGAAGCTCAACAACACGAACGTTTGTTTTCGGTGGTTTAAGACTCTTCTTAACGGTTTTTGCAAACGAACCGAAACACAGTCTCATTAAGCGGTTTTCCTTTATCAAATATATGTCAAATTAATGTCAAATGGATGGAATAGACTTTTTGGGCTCTTTACGATAATATGGTTCATAGAAAAAGCAAGAATAGTTTTCCTATTTCGACAAAATGTGTAATAATGCGACCTTGATTTTTTAATTATATCACAAGGAATTGGAAAAATCAACCTTTTTACGCTTCTGCTTTTTACATTTTTTGACAATTCTGCGCTTTCGATTCTTCTGTCAAGAAATGCATCGGCTGATCATCGGTGGCTCAACGTTTCTTGACCGGATAATTAAATAAAAGCAGCTGCCTTTTGAGCGGGAAGCTGCAGACTGAACGGAGTGGAAATCAGTACGGCCTGCGGTAGGTGTTCTATTGCCTTTTTGCAGCTGATTACGAAGCTCTCTCCGTTCCAAAGAAAAGAACGGAGGAGCTTAAAATGAAACTGAAAATCCGCTATGACATCACCATTCAAATCGTTGATCTTACATACGAAGATGAAGATCAACTATGGGACCTTTTGATGCCGGGAAGCAACAAAGGGCTGTCACAAACCGAACGGGAGAAAAAACTCCAAGAGGCCTTTGACGCCGAGTTTAACGATCCCGACTACAGGAATTGGCACAAGCATCGCAGGCACACCGTTAGTTTGGGTATCAAGGATTACGGAAATCAGTGGAACGATGACGATAATGATACCGTCGACTCAGATATGGATTTTGTGGTTGACGATCGCATTTTCCGAGAGGACGAGCTGGCGCTGGAGGAGCGAGGTTCTTATGAGTCAATTTGTCGTCAAATTCGTTCTGCGTTGAAGGACAAGCCCAAATGGGCGGAGGCGTTCATTGCCGTTCGCTTGAACGGAGTTTCCGTCAACGATTATGCGGCGTCGATCGGAGTATCGGACGCGAGCGTCGTGTCGCATTGGTTGAAGCGCGCAAAAGAAAAACTAAAAAAATTTTTCAAAGACCGTCAGATTTGACCGTCTGCCGAGGCTACCATATGGAGGGTAACCTCGGCAATCTCTTTTTGCGGCAAAAGACCGCAATGGTATTTGGTTTTGACGGCGTCGGGCGGCCACGCCCGGTCAGACGCCGTGAAAATATACGAAAACACTCGCAAAAACCAAAAGGAAACCGCCTAACGGGATATCAAAAGAATGGTTTATCGGAGTGTTTTTCAACTCGACACCCCAAAACACAAGCATCAAACGAAAAAGGAGATGATTCAATTGTTTTAATTTCAAAAACCCCCTGGAAGCAGTGAGCGCCTTGTCCGGAAAAACCGTGTTGGATGTCGACACGAATCAATCCAATCGGTATTGCATTCGTCTGAATACCCCGACGGGGAAAGAAGCGTACTATTTCAGCACGCCGATTTACAACGAAAGCAGCGGAAAACTGGTTCGGAGGTTATTTACCGAAACGAACGGCTGTTACCGATTCACCGGAAGTCGTGCGGTGGTCAGAGTATATGCAACTCATATTGATTTGTCTGATCATGAAAGAGAAGCGCAGATCCGGTTCGTAAAGCCGCAGTCTTTCCGTCTTAAAGAAGGAAAACTGATATCGGATCATTTGTCGATCGAACCGACAATGAACGGCGTTTGCGTGTCCGGCGTGTTGGATTATTTGAAAATGGAAATGACCTTCCGTTTCGAGTATCAAAACACGCGTATCTCTCATAACTGCCTTTGCTTTATGGAAAGCAAATTCAAACCGATTCTGGTCTTGTCCGCGCTGTATTCCGAGGGGTCCGGCGACGTCCATCCGCTTTCGATTCTATACGTTGAGCAATCCCCTCGTCAAGGGACAGTTTCTGTGCATGCGGACAACGCAACGTGTCGTCGCGGGGCAATGGAGATTGATTTTTACGAATCAAAGTTGCTTCAGGATACGACCGTTTCTTCCGGCAGATCCAACGAAAACAATGCTTTCGGACCTGTTGCTTTCCCCGGTAAAAGCCGGTTCTTCGGGACACAGTGGCT
>JAFXWT010000231.1 GCA_017542695.1 Clostridia bacterium | reverse complement strand
TTGTAAGGAGGTAGTGCATGACAAGCACGAATATATCACGCTAAGCAAAAAGCTGATCGATGCGGACGGAAATCTGATTGCTGCTGTGATTTGCGGGATTGACGAAGATGACACGGCCTTTGTCGACGGCATCTGGGTAGAGGAACGGTATCGCAGGCAGGGTATCGGCTTTTGCTTTTCAGTGAAATAGAGCGCGAAGCGAAGGAAAAAGGCGCCTACGTAATTCTGTCCCATTGCTGCGACTGGGTATCCGCTTTCTTCTTCCAAAACGGGTTTACACCAAGAGGCAAACTTGAGAATTATCCCAAAGGGCACACAGCCTATGAGTTGGAGAAGCGGATCTGAAGTGAACGTCCTGTGTGACAAATTACGGTATGTCGATGCGCAGACGGCATTTTATGCCTACCTTAAAAGGATTATCGTACAGATTGCCGACCTTTGACATCAAAGAAACTTCTTTTGTCTACCAGGACAAAAGAGGTTTCTTGTTGTTTCGGAAAGCTGAATATGATACAATCATCTCAATAAATCGGGATTTGTAGGAGGGCAGCACTACGTGAGAACCATCATTTTGAAGATAGAACCTTTCCCGTCAGAACAGATTCCCGACGTGCTGAAGGAGCACGGTATCTTAATCAATCATTATGCTGAGGAGTTTTTTGCCCATCCACGGTTTTCTATCGGACGTTCAAGAGAAACAACCTTTACGATAGCATCCCTGCAGGAAATTGGGCTTGAAAACGGAGCAACCCTAAGTGACATTTTTACGCATATTTCTAAAACAGGTTTGAAAGCATGTGCCGTAAGCACCGGCTTGTTTCTTCGCTTGGCATGGACAGATCAGCCGCCAAGCCATAACTCCACTCTTACCGGAACACACAATTCACCGGATCAGGCAGTCACAGTGCTGTCTGAAATCATTGAGAAGGATGATGCATTTCCTAAGGGACTGTATCTTCGAAATGTAGACGGCAATCTTTGGCTTCGCGGCTATATATGTGACGAGTCGTATCGTTTTCCGGGCGATGCGCTTTTTGCGTTTGAAACGTGCAGGATATGAGCTGCAAAATCCTGCTTGTCGATGTGCAGACGACATTTTATGCCTACTTTAAAAGGATTATCGTACCGATTGCCGACCTTTGACATAGTTAACAGAACTCTTGCCTACCGGACGAAAGTTTTTTTCAGCTGGTTTTTTGCGTTTGAAACGGCGGAGTGGGCGTGGTATAATGAGCCCGGTAAATCGTTGTTTAACGAGGCAGCGCTGTATGAAAATGACAAGAGCAATCCTATACGCCATACTCGCGGCGGCATTTTATGCGATCAATATTCCCGCGTCAAAAATGCTGCTTGAGTACGTTGGGCCTCTCTCGATGGCGGCTTTGCTGTACCTCGGAGCAGGCATCGGAATTGGGATAATGTCGCTCTTTGGCAAAAAGGAAAAACGCAAAAGACTTGATAAAAAGGATCTGCCGTTTGTCATCGGCATGATAGTTCTCGATATCGCAGCGCCAATATTGCTGATGCTCGGAATATCCCTCGGCACATCAGCGAATGCTTCGCTTCTCGGCAATTTCGAGATAGTCGCGACGGCTGTGATCGCACTTATGATATTCAAGGAAGCAGTTTCAAAACGGCTCTGGCTCGCCATAACGCTGATAACCGTTTCAAGCATACTGCTCTCGTTTGAGGGAACGGAGAGCTTCCGATTCTCCTACGCATCGCTTCTTGTCGTTGCGGCAACGGTTTGCTGGGGCTTTGAAAACAATTGCACGAGGAAGATCTCCTCGAAGAGCACATATGAAATTGTGGTGCTGAAGGGCATATTCTCCGGCCTCGGCTCGCTGATCATCGCGCTGATAAAGCGTGAAGCAATCCCGCAGTTCATTTATATCGTCCTCGCGCTGCTCCTCGGCTTCGTTGCCTACGGGCTTTCGATATTTCTCTACGTCCGTGCGCAGAACACCTTGGGTGCGGCGAAAACGAGCGCGTATTACGCCATCGCGCCGTTCATCGGAGCAGCTTTGTCGTTCGTGTTCCTTAAAGAAAAGCTGACATGGACCTACCTTTTTGCCCTTACCGTAATGATCGTTGGTACGGTTTTCGTGATAATCGACACGCTCGTGAGAAATCACGTCCACGTGCATACGCATACCTTCACCCACACGCACGACGGCTCGACGCATACGCATACCGTCACGCATTCCCATGCGCACGACCATATCGTCACGGACGATAAGCACGGGCATCATCACACGCACGCGGAGCTTGAAAAGCTGCCGGGAGCTGTACATCAATAGATCCCCGTTTATCGAACAGCAGGTCGGTGTACTTTTTGCTTATTCTACCTCGAAAGGTGTACTTTTACCACATTCTTCACACAACAAAGAGCACCCATCGGGTGCTCTTTGTTGTAGTTGGGATAAAAGCGTTTTCTTTAGCTCAAGCGCGTATAAGCAGGATCATATGATAGAAAATGCCTGAGTGATAGAAGAATTTAAGTCCTTTGGGCATTGAAGTCATTTGTTCCGAGAGATGATAACAACTGAGTTGTTCCTGCTTGCCGGACAAATATCGCTTGCCCTCGCTCCATGCTTTGCCGACCTTTTCGCCCAGCGTAAAATAGCTGTTGCTGATGGAATCATACATAACCAGGCCGAGCTTTTCGGCGTTCACTTTCCCGTTTTCGTCCAGTACGGATTCATCCGCGGCCACGTCAACGATGGTGTCGATGACCGTACTGAAATTCTCCGTTCGCACCAGCTCTTTTAGTTTACATTCTACTACCAGCGGGCTGCCCGCAAGGATGAGGGCGTCCACGTGCTCGCTCCTGAGAGCCTTGAGCCCGGTTTGCTCAAATACGTCGCTGTCATTGCCGCGATCGTCTGGGGTCTCAGCATACTGGGCATCAACACAACGGCGGTATTGGCCGGCATCGGCATCGTCGGATCAATACTTGGCTTCGGCGCGCAGAGCCTTATAGAGGATATCATCACCGGTGCGTTCATAGTATTCGAGAAAGACCACCGGGTTTCATACCAACCCAACTGCGACGCAACCGTGACGCAACTGTGGCTTTATTTGCAACATTGCTCGATTTTCTTGACAGGCCGCTCGCTTTATGCTAATCTTCATCCGTATAAATAGGCAATTAACAGCGCCAAAAGACACGGTTTCAAGCGGGCGCTCGATAAGGAAAGGAATTCAGAATGATCATCATAAAGAAAACGGCCGCCGCAATGCTTGCTTTATTGCTCGCGCTCATGAGCTTGAGCGGCGCAGTCACGGCCGAAAACGCATTTCAAGAGGACTCGGCCGCTTCGAGCACTAATACTTTCACGTTTTCAAACAGCGGTATCACCGCCTCCGTCGAGGATGAGGAAAGCTATTCGATCGACGGCACGACTCTTAAGATAAAAGCGAGCGGTACTTATACATTGACGGGAAGCTGCTCCAACGGCAGAATTACTGTCAAGAAGGGAACGACGGGCGTTACGCTCGTACTGAACGATCTCGATCTCAAGAGCGCGGATTCCGCTCCGATACTGTGTA
>JAFXWT010000028.1 GCA_017542695.1 Clostridia bacterium | reverse complement strand
TACCATATAGTATTTGCGCCGAAATATCGAAGAAAAGTATTTTTTGAAGAGAAACGGAAAGAGGTACGAGAGATATTGAGGCAATTATGCGAGTGGAAAGGAGTAGAAATAATAGAAGGGGAGGTATGTCCGGATCATATACATATGATGGTAGCAATTCCGCCCAAAATGAGCGTTTCGGGATTCATGGGATATTTGAAAGGGAAAAGTTTGCTGATGATATTCCAGAAATGGGGCAATATGAAATTTGCATAAAACCAAAGATATCTATGCCGTATCAAAGTTTTTGAGGCATGCCAGTGTGGAAATAACCGCTAAAATTTACATTCATGAAAAGGCTGACGCGTTAAAGGATCATCTTGGGATAATATAGATTAGATTTTATGTTTTCGCCTTTCAATAAAACAGAGCCGATCGCTTGATTTTCGGCTCTGTTTTTTCAAAATCCCGTCCTGTCAGTGCGAGCGTTTTTCTCTGTATTCGCATGGGGTCATGCCCGTGATCCCGTGAAATACGCGGCTGAAATGGCTTTGCGACGAAAAACCGAGATAGACGGAGATTGACGAGAGGGATTTATCGGTGTACCTGAGAAGTCGTTTTGCCTCTTCTGTTTTTTCTTTCAAGATAAAATCTTTGAGCGTCTGCCCCGATTCCTCTTTGAACTTCTTTGAGAGATACGGGCGGCTCATGTAAAGCTCCTCGGCGATCTTTTCCGCCGTGATCGGCTCGGAAATATGGTGCTGGACGTAATTTGCGACATCGACGGTCAGTTTCGTCGGCCGCGTCCCGAGGCGGAGTTGCTCGACGCGCTCGGTAAACTCGATTATCATGTGATATTGCAGATTCATTATGCGGTCAGGCTCGGAGAGAAGTTCGCACTTTTGAATATACGCGTCGCTGAGGGAAAATGCGTCCTCCTGCGCCATGCCGCCGCGTATCGCCGCGCGCGACGCGAGCGTCGCCGTGACGATGAACATGTTTTTTCGCTGGCGGAGTTGATCGGGTGCGATTATTCCGCCGCGCACGGCGGGTGCAGACGAGACCCATTCGCGCAGGGCAGCCGTGTCGCCTTTGCGGATGAGATTCATCAGGAGTTGCTCGAGGTCGTATGTGTTGTGGTGCTCGATGCTTCGTTCGTCGAAAAAGTGAGCCGCTGTATGACTTATTGCGTTCTGCTTGGAGAGCGTTTCTTGCTCTTTGTCGTAAATGGCGATGTCCTCAAGCGTCTTTTTTTCGCCCGTCATCACGTAATTCAGCATGCAGAGTATCTGCAAAATGCTTTCGAGCGGCATTGAGACGATCGCTTTCATGCCTGCGATAAAATCGGGAATATCGTCGGGTGTAACATCGGCGCGGAACGCGAGTTCGTAAAGCTCTCTTTCGCTCGGGCGTATCTGTCCCGACGGGCCCATGACGATTTTGATGTCGTTCGCGTTTAGTATGCCGTAATATCGACGGCTGTCAGTCGCGTAGTATCCGACGCCGTCTTTTATCTCGTTTATCCCGTCAAGGTACGTGACGATAGGGTCTCTCGGCAGGCTGACGAGCGAGTAGTAAAACAAGAGTTCGCCGTTCTTATAAATGCGTATCGGCACGCCCGAAAGGTTGCCGATTACGGTGCAAATATATTTAAGATCGGGTTTTTCCATATTTTTAACCTCCACTGATTACAATTATATCAAAATGATTACAAAAATGCAATACAAAAGTGTCGGTTTCCTGATAAAATATGGGTGAAAATAATCTGCGGAGGAGTTTTTTTGTGGACGTAAAGAAGATATTATCCGAAATGACGGTAAACGAAAAAGCGGCGCTCGTCGCGGGGACGGATTTCATGTACACAAATCCGATCCCGCGCCTCGGCGTGCAGTCCATCAGAATGTCCGACGGGCCGCACGGGCTGCGCGTGCAGGTTGAGAGCGGCGACAATGGCATATCCGAGAGTCTGCCCGCGACGTCCTTTCCGACGGCGGCGACGACGGCATCGGGCTGGGATCCCGAAAATCTCAGGAAAATGGGCGAGGCGATTGGTGACGAATGCCGTAGCTACGGCGTTCACATTCTGCTCGGACCGGGCGTGAACATAAAGCGAAACCCGCTCTGCGGGCGGAATTTCGAGTATTTTTCCGAGGATCCTTATCTTTCGGGAGTGCTCGGCGCGGCGATGGTCGAGGGCGTGCAGTCGAAGGGAGTCGGCGCGTGCGTAAAGCACTTCGCGCTCAACAGCAGCGAAAAATACCGCTTCATGGGCAATTCGGTCGCGAGCGAAAACACGGCGCGCCGCCTGTATCTTCGCCAATTCGAGTACATAGTCAAGCACGCGAAGCCCGCCGCCGTGATGTGCGCGTACAACCGGATCAACGGCACGTTCTGCTCGGAAAACAAATGGTTGCTCACCGACGTTCTCCGCAAGGAGTGGGAATATAATGGGCTCGTCATGACCGACTGGGGCGCAATGCGCGACAGGATCGCGGCGATTCGGGCGGGGCTCGATCTCGAAATGCCGGGCGACACGGCGTACTGCCGCCGTCAGATACTCGACGGCGTCGAAAAAGGCTCGCTCGATATCGCCGACCTCGACCGTGCCGCCGAAAACGTCCTTGATTTCGTCGATAAATACGCGCGCCCGAGAGACGCGTCGCCGATCGATTTCGACGCGCATCACGCGCTTGCCGCCGAGATAGCCGCGGATTCTGCTGTCCTGATGAAAAACGACGGCGCGCTGCCGCTTAACAGATCCGAAAAACTGCACATATGCGGCGAAATGTTCCGGCATATGCGCTATCAGGGCGCGGGCAGTTCGATGATAAATCCCGCGCGCCTTACGACGCCGGAAGATGCGTTCAAAGTGCACGGAATCGAGAATTACAGCGTCGGCGACTGCGACAAGATCGTCGTTTTCGCGGGGCTGACGGAGATCTGCGAGTCCGAGGGGTGCGACAGAGAAAACATGCGGTTGCCTGACGATCAGCTCGCGCTGATCGATGAGATGTGTCAGACCGGCAAACCCGTCGTCGTGGTGCTGTTCGGCGGCTCGCCCGTCGAGCTCCCGTTTGACGACAAAGTCGCCGCGATATTGAATATGTACCTCCCCGGGCAAAACGGCGGAACGGCTGTTTACGAGCTCCTTTTCGGCGAGAAAAATCCGTCGGGCAAGCTCGCGGAGACTTGGCCGATAAAATACGAAGACGTGCCGTGCGCCGACACGTTCGGCAAGGGCATAAACGAGATATACGGCGAGGGCACGGATGTCGGCTACCGATACTTTAATAAGCACAAAATCCCCGTGCGCTATCCGTTCGGGCACGGGCTCTCATACACGACGTTCTCCCAGAGCGAATGGGCAAAAGAAGGCAAAACGTATATCAAAACCGTGACGAACACGGGAGACAGATACGGCGCGGATGTCGCGATGCTCTTCATCGACGGCGAACTTGCCGGCTTTGAAAAAGTCCGTCTCGCGCCCGGCGAGAGCAAAACGGTAACGATCACGCCCGAGCCGAGAGACGAGGCGATCTATTCAGACGATCTCACGATCCCAAACGAGCCGCCGCGCTTTCCCGTGACGCTCGAGTCGCCGTTTGTCGATTTAAAACAGACGTTCATGGGCAGGATTTTCTATAATTCCGTCATGTCGGTCGTGCGAAAACAGATGAAAAAAGCTGAAAAAATGCCGGACGGCCCCGAAAAAGACAACGCGATCAAAGGCGCGTATTTTATGGAGCGGGTGATGGTGACAAACTCCCTCCGCTCGATGTCGATGTCGGCGGGAAAACTTTTCCCGTACAATCTCGCCGAGGGATTCGTCGAGATGACGAACCGCCGTTTTTTCAAAGGGCTCCGCAAAATCCTGACGCCTATAAAAGCACCGAAACTTCCGAAGGAGGAACAGTAATATGAAACTTCCGAATAGTCTGATCAAAACGCCCGATGTCAAGACAAAAGAAAAATGGCTCGGGTATCTCATCGGTCCCGCGGGGGCACTCTTGCTTAACGCGGTGCTCGCGACGTACCTCAACGTCTACTACACGGACGTTTTGAAACTCACGACGCTCTGGGGCGGCGTGTTTCTTGTCGCGTTCCCGATGGTGTCGAAGATCATCGACGCGGTAACGAACGTGCTGATGGGTATCGTCATCGACCGCACGAAAACAAAACAGGGAAAAGCGCGCCCGTGGTTGCTTCTTTCGGCGCCGCTCGTCGCGGTGACGGGGATCTTGCTCTTTACCGTGCCGGAGTCAAGCGATGTCGTCAAAGCTGTATGGGTGATGATCTCGTACAACCTGTTTTACTCGTTTGCATATACGATATTCAACATGAGCCACAACCTCATGGTCCCGCTTTCGACGCGCGACAGCACGGCGCGCGGCGGCCTTTCCGTATTCAATCAGATCACGACGATAATGATGAGCGGCATACTCGTCGCGCTCGTTTTCCCGATGGTCATAATGCCGATGATCGGCGTCGACAAGGCGAAATGGATAACGCTGATGTCGATAATCTCGATCGTCGCACTCCCGCTGACGCTCATCGAATACTTCTTCACAAAAGAACGCGTGACTGAGGAAACGTCGGACCAGCCGAAAGAAAAACTATCGTTCAAAGAACAGATAAAGATCATATTCGGCGACAAATACATGGTGCTGATGTACGCTTATTTCTTCATCTACACCGTCGGAACGTGCCTTAAAAACATGGGGCTCGTCTACTACTGCAACTACGTGCTCGGCACGTATAACGACGGCATCACGCAGATGCTCGTTTCCGTCATCGGCGGCATACCGATGGGCATCGGCATATTCGCCGTATGGCCGCTTGCGAAGAAATTCGGCAAGCGCAACGTGACGATGATCGGTTTCATTCTTTACGCCGTCGGATCGCTTATATGCTGGCTTTTCCCGACAAATCTCGTCATCGTGCTCGTCGGGCAGTTCATCAAAAATATCGGCGGTCTGCCGTGCGCTTACGTCTTTATGGCGCTGTTTGCCGACTGCCTCGATCACCTCGAATGGAAGACGGACAAGCGCGTCGACGGCAACGCGATGTCGATATACAACATCATAGCCGTGGCGATGGTCGGGATAATGACGGGTGTGTTCAACTGGCTCCTTTCGATCTCGGGATACATCGCGCCGGAGAAATTTTCGAGCATTGCCGACGCGTCGGCGTACCTCTTCGAAACTGGACTTTCGCCGCAGGTGGCGCTCGATTCGCTCAAAGCGTCCGAGGGCGTTTTCACCGTAGCATTTGAACAACCCGAGGCGGTCGGGCGCATGATAACGCTTGCGTTCGTCGGCGTTGAGGTATTCACGGGCATACTTCTCGCTCTGATACTGAAATTCGTCAACGTCGAAAAGACGATCGCAAAAGAACAAGCCGAGATCAAGGAAAGGCACGGTCAAACGGAATGAAGGCTGTAAGACTTAAAACCGAATACCTGAAAAGTCCCGTCGGGATCGATGTTCAGCGCCCGCGCATTTTCTGGAACTGCGAGGGCGGAAAAAAGCAGACGGCGTACCGCATCGTGACCGAAAAATGGGACAGCGGCAAGGTGGATGGCGACACGATGCGCGCCGAATATCCACTGACGCTTTTGTCGCGCGAGCGCGTAAACTACACCGTAACGCTCTGGGATGAAAACGGCGTCGAGGGCGAGCCGTCGACTGATTTCTTTGAATTCGGGTTGAGCAGGGAAGACTGGCGCGCAAAATGGATCACGGGCGACTACACCGTTCGCCCGCGCACACGCTATCCCGTCGACTGCTTCAAAAAAGAGTTTACGGTCACAAAAAATATAAAAAAAGCGCGGCTTTACATTACCGCGTGCGGTTTGTATCAGGCAAAACTGAACGGCAAAAAGGCGGGCGATTTCTGCCTTGCGCCCGGTTACACCGACTACAACAAGCGCGTGCAGTATCAGACGTATGATGTGACGGATTTGCTCGAGAACGGCGCGAACGCGATCGAGATAGAGCTTGCGGACGGGTGGTATCGCGGGAGCATCGGTGCGTGGGGCAGAAGAAATCAGTTCGGCACGGAAACAAAACTCCTCGCACAGCTTGAAACTGAATTTGGCGACGGGACGACGGAGACCGTCGCCACAGACGGGAGCTGGCTCTGGTCGTGCGACGGACCGATCCGTTTTGCCGACAATAAGGACGGCGAGGTCGTCGAATCGTTCCGCGAGCCGTCGTATACCGGTCACGCGAAAGTGACGGCTCACGGCGTCGTACCGAGCGCGTCGAACAACGTGCCCGTCACAGAGCACGAGCGCTTTTCGCCCGTTATCACGCGCTCGCCGAACGGGCGGCAGCTGCTCGATTTCGGGCAGAACATCGCGGGATATATCGAATTTCACATCTCGGCACATCTCGGTCAGCGCATGGTGTGGCGCTTCGGCGAGATGCTTGACGAAAACGGCGATCTGACGCAGAAGAATTTTCAACTTGCGACAAAGCGCAGAACGACGCCGCTTCAAAAGATAGAGTACACCTGCAAAGAGGGGCAAAACGACTACAAAACGACGTTTGCCGTGTTCGGTTTTCGATATGCCGAGCTCGAGTCCGATATTGAAATAAAACCCGAAGAGGTAGGGGCGATAGCCGTTTATTCGGACATGGAGGAAACGGGTTTTTTTGACTGCTCGAGCGCGCTGTTAAATAAGTTTTTCGCGGCGACGAAATGGTCTGCGAAGGGAAATCATCTCGACATCCCGACGGACTGCCCGACGCGCGAGCGCCACGGCTGGACGGGCGACGCGCAGATATTTTTTGTGACGGCGGCTTATCTTTTCGACTTTGCCGCGTTTTCCGAAAAGTATCTTTGCGACGTTTACGATTGGCAAAAGAAAAGCGGCAGATTGCCGCAGATCGCGCCGCATGGCGGCGTGGACTTCTATATGAACGTCATGGACGGATCGACCGGTTGGTCGGACATAGGGATACTCTATCCGTACCGCTTCTATAAGATGTACGGAGACAGGGCGATCCTTAAAAAATACTATTGCAAAATGAAGAAATACGCGTCGTTTTTGATCTCGCGATGCGGGAAATGGGGCGGACCTTACGCAAGGGCAACGGGCGTGCGAGGCGATGCGAAAAAGTATATTGTCAACTGCGGTCAGAGCTACGACGAATGGGCGGAGCCCGCGGACGTCAAATCTTTTCATTGGACGGATTTCGCCGCGCCGCACCCCGAAGTCAGCACCGCGTACACGTCGTATCTCATGGGGATGATGATCGAGATCGCCGAAACGCTCGGAAAAACCGACGATCTGCCGCTTTACCGCGAATATCGCGACGGATGCAGGGACGCCTACCGCGAACTTGTGAAAACGCCCGCATATTCGCTCGACACCGACCGGCAGGCGCGGCTCGTCAGACCGCTTTACATGGACCTGCTCGACGAAAAGCAGACGGAATTTGCAAAAGCGCGCCTCATCAAGGCGCTCGAAAACTACGGCTGGCGGCTCGGCACGGGATTCCTCTCAACGCCGCTCATCCTCGACGTTTTGACTGAGATCGATCACGAGGCGGCGTACCGCCTGCTTGAAAATGAGGAGATCCCCGGCTGGCTCTCGATGCCGAAAAACGGCGCGACGACGGTCTGGGAAGCATGGGAAGGACCGGACAGCAAAAAAGGCGGCATCGGCTCGCTCAACCATTACTCGAAAGGCGCCGTTTGCGAATGGCTGTTCAAAACGATGTGCGGCATACGCATTGACAGTGAAAATCACTTCACGGTAAAGCCCGTTTCTGGCGGAAGCTTCATGCATGCCGAAGCAAAATATGCAAGCATTTACGGAAAGATCGAAAGCGGATGGAAGCGCAACGGCGGCACGACCGTATTCACCGTGACCGTCCCGCCAAACTGCTCGGCTTCGGTTATCCTCCCCGACGGCACAGCGTTCGAACAGAGCGCGGGAAAGATGACGTATGAGGTAAAATAAACCGAGTCGAAACAAAACATTATAAAAAACAGAGCCGATCGCTTGACTTTCTGCTCTGTTTTTTTGACAACTTTTTGACCTCTTTTTGACAACTTTTTGTGCCTTTTTTAGCCGTTTTTTGACGTATTTTTTGTTTTCTGCAAAGTTGCAGTCATTGAAAAAACGGGAAAGAAAAAATCCGAAAACCAAGCAATAGCCTTGATTTTCGGACTTGGTGGGGGAAGATGGATTCGGACCATCGAAGTCACTGACAACAGATTTACAGTCTGCCCCCTTTGGCCACTCGGGAATTCCCCCAAAGCAAAACTGTGACTTACGCCACAGTTTTATGGAGCTGGTGATCGGAGTCGAACCAACAACCTGCTGATTACAAATCAGCTGCTCTGCCATTGAGCCACACCAGCATACCGTTCCATTATCGGAACAGTTAGGATTATATCACAATATGATGTTGTTGTCAATACGTTTTTTGAAAAAAGTGAAAAATCAATCGAAATTTGTTTTGACGTAAACAGTCATTTCCTCGGCTTTTGCCGTCACGTATTTTTGAGTAAATTCCGCATCGGTGAAATACTCGTATCCTACGCCTCCATCCTCGAATTCAATGTAAACGCCATCCGGAACGAAGTATTCATATTCGCGCTCGCCGATGACGAGCGTGATCGCAACGTCGTCGCCGTCGGGCAGGGAAGAAAAGACGTTATCCGATTTGTCCGTGTAATGTAAAAAAGTGCGCCGTGCGACAAGGTTTTCGCTCCCGTCGGCGTGCTTTACCGTGTAATTTATCGACCAAATCCTATAATCACGGTCGAGCTTGTACTCTGAAATTATTTTGTCGCCTGTTTTGAGCGTAGTTGAATAAACGGCGGATGCTATCTGCGGCGTTACGTCGGCGTAATAGCTCACGGTGATGAAATCTTCATCGGATTTCGATTCGAGCTGATATCTTTCGCCGAGATCGAGAGGGAATTTCACATCGAGCGAGTCGTTTGCGTAATCCTTGATGTACTGATAATACGAAAGCGCCTGATTTGCAAAGAGCACGGCGCAAATCTTGTCGCCCTTTATCTTGAATATATCGCCCTCGTGTGCGACGAGCTTGTAATCGCCTATCTCCTCGACGATATTATACGAATAAGCCGTCGCGTTTTCCGCTTCCTCGAAATAAAGCTTGTACGAGATATGTTCGTCGCCGTCAAAATACGTGACCTCTTCCGTGTACGATTTTGAGCCGTTTGAAAGCAAAGTGCCCGTCATATTCGCGCGTTTTACGACCTCGATCGGTATTGATCTTCCGTTTCCGCACGAAGCCAGAGCGAGCACCGCCGCGAGCAGCATTACGGCCGAGATTATTTTCTTCATTTTCATCACCCCGCATACATTCTAATGTCAAAATGTTATAAAATTATGACGATATTTGAAAAAAACGATAAATTCACGACAGAGAGGCGCGCCGCGCCTCTCTGTCGTGGAAATCAGACTCTTTTAACGCCTATCTTGACGTTTTCGCCGTTGAGATTCCACTCTTTCGACGTTTCGCATTCGCCGCCGTTTATCTTGACCGCGAGCGTGTCGCCCATGATCGACTCCGCGTTGCGCGCGGCGATATCGGCGATCTTTTCGTTGCCGGAAATGAATATCTCGATTTTGTCCATAACCTCAAATCCGCTGTCCTTGCGCATTGTCTGTATCTTCGATACGATTTCGCGCACAAATCCTTCTTCAATGAGCTCGGGGGTAAGATTTGTATCGAGGACTATCGTTACGCCGCGGTCTGAGAGCGATTCGTAGCCCGCCGTCTGCGCCGTTTCGATGATGAGGTCGTCTTTGGAAAGCTCAGCCGTTATGTCGGAAAGCGTGAGCTTCAAAATGCCCGTTTCATTCAGTTCCTTCATCGCCGCCTTGCCGTCGAGAGCGGAGAGCGCCGTCTTGATCTGACCGAGATACTTGCCGTATTTCGGACCGACGGTGCGGAGCTGCGGCTTGAACGTATACGAAATGAATCCGCTCGCGTCGTCGACGAATTCGACTTCCTTGACGTTCAACTCGTCGCTGATGATGTCGACGAAGAATTTGTCGAGCGTGAACGCCGCGCTGACGAACATTTTTGCGATTGGCTGGCGGTTTTTGATCGAAGCGTCCATTCTCGCCGCGCGTCCGAGAACGACGACGGAGAGAACGTTTTCCATTTTGTCTTCAAGTTCCTTGTCTATCCACTTTTCGTTTGAAACAGGGAAGTCGCAGAGGTGAACGGAGATAGGCGCGCTCTTGTCAAGCGAGCACACGAGATTCATATAGATCTCGTCAGCCATGAACGGTATCATCGGTGCGGCGAGCTTTGCGAACGTCACGAGCGTCGTATAAAGCGTCATGTACGCGTTGACCTTGTCGTCGGGCATTCCGGGTACCCAGAAGCGCTCGCGCGAGCGGCGGACGTACCAGTTGGAAAGCTCGTCGGCAAAATTGTCGAGCGCGCGCGCCGTCTCGGTGATCTTGTAGCTGTCGAGGCACTCGTCGACTGTCTTTGTCAGCGTCGAGAGTTTCGAGAGGAGCCATTTGTCCATAACGGGCAGTTTGTCGTAGTCGAGGGTGTATTTCGTCGCGTCAAAGTTGTCGATGTTCGCGTAAAGAACGAAGAACGCGTAAGTGTTCCAAAGCGTGCCCATGAATTTGCGCTGTCCTTCGATCACCGCGTCGTCGTGGAAGCGATTAGGCAGCCACGGCGCGCTGTTGGAATAGAAATACCAGCGGATAGCGTCCGCGCCGAATTTTTCCAACGCGTCGAACGGATCGACGGCGTTGCCTTTGGATTTAGACATCTTCTGACCGTGCTCGTCCTGAACGTGACCGAGGACGATGACGTTCTTGTACGGCGCTTTGTTAAAGAGAAGCGTCGATTCCGCCATAAGCGAATGGAACCAGCCGCGCGTCTGATCGACGGCCTCTGAAATGAAGTCGGCGGGGAATTGTGTCTTGAACAGTTCCTGATTTTCAAACGGATAGTGCCACTGAGCGAACGGCATAGCGCCGGAATCGAACCAGCAGTCGATGACTTCGGGAACGCGGTGCATATCCTTGCCGCAGTGCGGGCATTTCAATGTAACTTCGTCGATGTACGGACGGTGAAGCTCAACTTTCACGTTTTCGGGTTTGCCGCTCATCTCGGCGAGCTCGGCGCGAGATCCGACGCACTCCTGATGACCGCACTCGCACTCCCATATATTCAGCGGAGTGCCCCAATATCTGTTGCGGGAGATCGCCCAATCCTGAATGTTTTCAAGCCAGTTGCCGAAGCGCCCTTTGCCTATCGACTCGGGGATCCAGTTTACCGTATTATTGTTGGCGATGAGTTCGTCTCGAACCGCCGTTTCCTTGATGTACCACGATTCGCGGGCATAGTAGATCAGCGGTGTGTCGCAGCGCCAGCAATGCGGATATTCATGCTCGAATTTCGGCGCGTCGAAGAGCTTGCCTTCTTCCTTTAACTGTTTGAGTATCACGGGGTCGGCGTCCTTGACGAAAAGACCTTCGCCGGGCGCGCCTCCGGTCATAAGTCCCGCGCCGTTGACGAGCTGAACGAACGGAAGATCGTAATTTCTGCCGACGTTTGCGTCGTCCTCGCCGAATGCGGGCGCGATATGAACGATACCCGTGCCGTCTGACATCGTGACGTAATCGTCGCAGGTGATGAAATATCCTTTTTTGCCTTGCTTTTCGGCGACTTTTTTCGAGCAGTCGAAAAGCGGCTCGTATTCCTTGTATTCAAGCTGTTTGCCCGTATATTCTTCGAGTATTTCATATGCTTTCGCGCCGTCTGCCGCAAATTTGCCGAGCACTTTGTCGAGGAGTGCGACAGCCATGTAATACGTGTTGCCGTCCGCGGCTTTGACTTTCGCGTACTTGTCGGACGGGTTCACACAAAGCGCGACGTTCGACGGGAGCGTCCACGGAGTCGTAGTCCACGCGAGGAAATAAGCGTCCTCGTCTTTGCATCTGAATCTGACGATCGCGGAACGCTCCTTGACCGTCTTGTAGCCCTGCGAAACCTCGGCGCTGGACAGCGGCGTCCCGCAGCGGGGGCAATAGGGAACTATCTTGAAACCTTTATACAGAAGCCCCTTGTTCCATATCTCTTTGAGTGCCCACCATTCCGACTCGATGTAGTCGTCGTCGTATGTGATGTACGGGTGATCCATATCGACCCAATAACCGACCGTGCCCGAGAAATCCTCCCACATTCCTTTGTATTTCCAAACGGATTCCTTGCACTTTTTGATGAACGGTTCAAGACCGTATTCCTCGATTTGATCTTTTCCGTTCAGTCCGAGCAGTTTTTCAACCTCGATCTCAACGGGCAGACCGTGCGTGTCCCAGCCCGCTTTGCGAAGAACGTGATAGCCCTTCATCGTGCGATAGCGAGGGATCATATCCTTGATGACGCGCGTCAGCACATGCCCTATGTGCGGCTTTCCGTTTGCCGTCGGGGGTCCGTCGTAAAACGTGTATTCCTTTCCGCCCTTGTTCTTTTCCATGCTCTTTTCGAACACATTGTTTTCTTTCCAGAACTCAAGCGTTTTTTTCTCTCTTTCCACGAATCCGAGATTTGTGGAAACACTCTCGTAAAGCATATCATCCTCCAAAAAATAAAAAAATCTTCATCCGCCTTGGGACGAAGAAAAAACTTCAAAACCACCCAAACAAACAGACATTTGCCGCCGATTTACGCCCGGCTCACGTCAAAGCTTACTCGTCGCCTTTCCGCCTTGCGGCTCGGGAGTGATCTTCACTTTCGGATATGACAATCGGACTTGCACCGTCTCCGACTCGCTTTGTGTCATTTTCCGCGCTACTGTCTCCGTCAACGCCTTTGTGATTTTATGAAAACCGAAATTGATTATAATATATAAATGCGAAAAAGTCAAGCGATAATGCGAAAATTATCTGTATCTCGATTTTTCGTACCGCTCGATATCGCGCTCCTCGGCTTTTTTTGCCGCATCCTCGCGCTTGTCGTAGAGTTTTTTGCCTTTGCAGACGCCGACCTCGACCTTGACCTTGTCGCCGAGAAAATAGAGCGACAGCGGCACGAGCGTGTACCCCTCGCGGCCGACGGCGGAGTAGAGCTTCAGTATCTCGCGCTTGTGCATCAGGAGCTTTCTGTCGCGGATCGGATCGCGGTTGAATATGTTGCCTTTTTCGTACGGGCTTATGTGTATTCCCGTTGCGAATATCTCGCCGTTTTTGATGACGCAGTATGAATCTTTCAGATTCACGGCGCCGAGGCGCAGGGACTTGACTTCGGTGCCGTAAAGCTCGACGCCCGCTTCGTACGTGTCGTCGACAAAAAAGTCGTGGCGTGCTTTCTTGTTCTGGGCTATGACTTTTTTCGATCTTTCAGCCATTTTGACGCCTCCTTGCCTTTGATTTTCTTTATTTTATCATCAATTCACGTCAAAGTCAATAGACACTTGGATATAACCGTGCCTGCTGTGAAGAAAAAATCGACAAAAAGATTATTTTTTGTATTGAAAAACGACAAACTCGATGATATAATAGCATACGAAATAAAAATTATAATGGGGTACAGTTTGGGAAATTCAAAATTCGAGAATAATCTTGCGCATGGAAACGTCGCGTCGCAGCTGT
>JAFXWT010000230.1 GCA_017542695.1 Clostridia bacterium | reverse complement strand
GTCATACGTCGTCTTATTTGCGGGAGCTGTGATCTCAACGTCGGAAATGCCTGTCACTTTCACGTTATACGTGATCGGAGTTACGTTTGCGCCGTATTTAAGTGTAACTACAGCGCTGTCGTTTGCGGATGTGAAGTCGTACGTTGCGGAGCAGTCAGTGATAATATCCGTCGTGCCGTCCGTATATGTGGCTTTGATCTTGAGACCTTCGAGATCGACCGTGTCGCCTACATAATAATCTTTCTTTGTGGGAGCGGATACAAGTTCGATGCTCGAAACGCTCTCTTCAAGCGCCTGGAGTTCGCTCTTGTAGTTCTTGCAGAATTCCTCGGAACCGATGACGATGTAGTCGATGTCCATTTCTGCGGATTCATAAGAACCTGTGCCGTCAGTGATGTTGTGACCGAACGGGAAGATGATGAACGTCGTGAGGTTGGAGCCCCATGCGGAACCGTTGTTGTTCTGCTCGTGGCCCATTGCGGAGTTGGCCTCATACATCGAGAAAGTAAGGGTCACCCAGTCACCCGTGTTAGGTTCGATCGTGAAATTTGTCGAGGACCTTTCCATGAAGGAACGGCCGCCGTTTGTGTTGTTCGTTACGAAACCGAACGTAGCTGTCGTTGCGGACGATTTGTTTCTGTATCTGATCGAAACATATTCCGCTTTGCCCTTTGATTCCTCGCCGATGGGGAGGTACTGAGCTTCTTCGTCTGTTGTGAGGAAGATACCGGGAGTCGCACTGGAATCGTTTGCTTTGAGTGTGATATATTCGCCGTCCTCACTGAGAGACCAATCGAGGTGCTTGAGGTAGCTGTCCGCGCCGCCGAGTTCGGAGAGGTATACGTTGTTCGCTCTGTAAGCAGCCGAACCGTAAACGGGATCGTCGTAGAAATCATCCGCTTCATACTTTACGAACTTGTCGTTTTCCCAAACGTAGTAAACATCGTCGGCAAAGCTGTATGCGGCATAGAATTCAGACCCGTCGTCAGCCGTGTAATACTGACCTTGGAGACCTGTGGATACCCATTTGCCTTCCGCGTCGTCGTATTTCGCCCAGATGTTGTTCTTCTGATTGAAATCGAGACCTGTGAAGCTGATCATGTTGTCTTCTCTTGTGATCGTTTTCGGATATTCGCCCGCGAAAGCGACTATCGAAAGGGAGCTGAGAACAAACATGATCGTAAGAATTGTTGCTAAAACTTTTTTCATGGTTTTGTCCTTTCTTGAAATTTATTTTTTTATAAATTTGGTTTTTTCGGAAATCCACTACTCAACAAGTGGGAAAAATCATTATTTCGTTTCATTTTGAAATAATGATTATCATTCAAAAGTATATCACAATATTTTTGTCTTGTCAATAAAAACGCATTATTTTGCGTGTCGGTAAATGTCGGTTTTTCAGATGAGTTCGTCGAGCATTCTTACGCGGCGGACGTGATGCTCGCCCATAAACGACGTCGAAAGAAATACTTTCAGTATTTCAAGCGCCTTGTCGTAAGAAATGATGCGCGCGCCGAGGCAGAGCACGTTCGCGTCGTTGTGGAGGCGCGTCAGTTTCGCCGACTCAACGTCTCCGCAGAGCGCGGCGCGTATGCCGTGATGCTTGTTCGCCGCCATGCTCATCCCGATCCCCGTGCCGCAGATCAGCACGCCGAGCGCGCATTTGCCGCTTGAAACGAGGTCGCACACCTTTCCCGCGTAGATCGGATAATCGACGCTTTCGGGTCCGTCTGTTCCTACGTTGACGCATTCGTAACCGTTTTGCTCAAGATATTTGATGAAATCGGCTTTATATGCGTATCCGGCGTGGTCGCCGCCGAGCGCTATCTTTATCTTTTCCATTATAATATCACTCCTTTTGAAGTCAGTGTTCTTTCCGCCTGCGACGGACGGAGATACTCGGGAAAGAGAAGCGTATCGCACATCTTTTTTCTCTCCGTCGTGTCGGAATTTTCATATTTTTCAAGCGCCGCCGTCGCGACCGAATATGCGTTTGAACGGCGGAGCGGCTCGGGCGTTTCTTTTGTCGACGCAAACACGCCGTTTATTATATCATATCCGTCGCCGACAAAATATATGTCGCGTCCGTATTTTGAAATTTCCGCCGCAATATCGTCGACGGGTTTTGCGTCATCGTCGGAAAGGCGTGTGAGCATGCCGTTTTCTCTTTTGAACACGGCGCTGTAAAGCCGTGAGCGGCGCGCATCCATGACGGGAACGATGATCCCGTCGTCTACGATGTTTCTTGCGAGAGATTCAAGCGTTGAAACGCCTACACATATCTTGTTTTTGTCATACGCCAGACCTTTTATCACCGATACGCCTATACGTACCCCTGTGAAAGAGCCGGGCCCGACGGTGCAGGCGAACATATCAATGTCGTCGACGCAAGTCTTTGCGTCGCGAAGAAGCGACACGATCATCGGGAGCATCGTCTCGCTGTGCGTAAGTCCCGCGTTCAGCGTGTTTGCGGCAATCAGCCGACGTCCGTCGGTCAGGGCGACGCTTGCCGTTTTTGCCGAAGTGTCAAGTGCGAGTATTTTCATCTTTTGTCCTCAATGGTTATTATACGTTTGTTTTCGTCGCCTGACGAAAGATCCTTTTCGACGGTAACGAAAACGCTGTTTTCGGGCACGAATCCGTCAATGTTCTCGCACCATTCGGCGGCGATCACGCCGCGCTCGGCGTAATCGAAAAATCCCGTCGCGTAGAGCGTCTCCTCGCTGTCGATGCGGTACATATCAAAGTGAAAAAGCGGCACGTCGCCGCGATATTCGTTGACTATCGTGTACGTTGGGCTCTGGACGCGCGCCGCGGGGCAGAGCTGTTTTGCGATGCCGCGGATGAACGCCGTTTTGCCGACGCCGAGATCACCGTACATCGCTACAAAATCGCCCGAGTTCAGCGTTTTCGCAAGCTCAGCGCCGACGTTTTCCGTTTCCGCTGACGAATATGTTATGATCTTTTTTGTCATTTTATCACCTTTCGCGAACGAGACGTGCCATACCGTCTTTCAGGGCGTCGATAAACGCGTCGACGTCGTCCTCGGTATTCTGAACGCCGAAGCTGACGCGGATGGATTCGCCGGACTCCTTTTCGGAAATACCGAACGAGCGAAGCGCGTTGCTCGGATGGCGCGTGTTCGAAGCGCACGCCGAACCGCTTGAAACGTAAACGCCGCGGCTTGACAGATGATGTAGCATCGTTTCGCTCCGAATGCCGAAAACGGTGATATTTATTATATTTTTGGCGATGATCGACGTTTTCGGCTCGTTGACTCTTATCCCGCCGATGAGCGAAAGCTCGCGCAAAAGGCGAGTCCTGAGGGCGTCAAAAAGGAACAGCTTTGAAACAAGCTCGTCCTTTCCCGTTTTTGCCGCCGCGCCGAACGCGACGATCCCCGGCACGTTTTCGGTGCCCGATCGGTATCCTTTTTCCTGACCACCGCCGTAAATTACAGGGGAAAGCGATCTTGTTTTCAGTATGTTTTCACCGACGTAAAGAGCGCCGATTCCTTTCGGCGCACCGATCTTGTGCCCGCTGACGCTGATCAGATCGGCGCCGAGCGCCATCATCGACGTCGGGAGTTTGAGCAGTCCCTGCACGGCGTCGGTGTGGACGATTACGTCGGGCGAAGCGTCGCGCGCCATCTGCGCGATGCGTTTTACATCGCTGACTGCGCCCGTCTCGTTATTGACGAGCATTGCGGAAACAAGGGCGACGTCGGGCGAAAGCGCCCTTTCGTATGCGTTCATGTCCCAAATGCCATCCGGCGACGGTATTTTTATTATTTTGTATCCGAGCTCTTCGAGATGCTCCGCCGATTTCAGCACGCAGTCGTGCTCGGCTTCGCCGATTATGATCGTTTTGCCGCGGTTTCTCATTTTAGACGTAACGGAGCCGATTATCGCAAGATTTGCCGCCTCTGTGCCGCCCGAAGTGAAGATGAGCTGCTCGGGCTTTGCTTTGAGTCCCATCGCGTAAAGCACGTTTTCGCGCGCCTCGGTGACGGCGGCCTCGGCATTCGCGCCGAGAGTATGAAGGGAAGATGGATTTCCGAAATTTTCGTCGAGCGCTTCGAGCATCGCCGCTTTTGCGGCTTTTGAAACGGGCGTCGTCGCGCTGTTGTCAAGATAATGTACGTTCATGGTCAGAATTTGAATTCGGTTATGATCTTGTTTATGTCTTCAATGTGGCTGTCGTATTTATCGACGAGCGCCGTGTACGTAAGCGTGTAAATGTAAAATCCCGACGCGGTAATGACCTGCATATATTTATAGATCACGTCATTGACCTTGATCTTGTACACGAGCCGCGCCGCGTCCTTGCCGCCGAGCGTCAGCCCCGTTTTTGGCTTTTCGGCTGTCGGAACGAGCGATTCCGCCTCGATATACTCAAATCCGACGTAGGTGTTCTTCAGCTCCGTCAGATATTCCTCGATGTATTCGCCGATATCCTTGTACGCGCGCGTCGCGGTCATCGTCATAAGCGAAACGTTGCTCTTGTCGTCGGGAACGTAAGCGGAAAGAAAGCCCGAAGTTTTGTCCGCCGTCCACGTCGACGGAACGTAGAATTTGCAATCGACGAACTCGCTTTCGACGAGCTGCATCCCCTTCGGGACGTCTTTGTTCTCGCCGCACGAAACGGCGGTAAGCGCCGTGACCATCACGAGCGCGACGGCGATGATCGATCTTAGTGTTTTCATAGCGAAAAATATCCTTTGTTTTTTATCTTTAATTCATATAATACCACATTATTGCCCGCACGTCAATTACATAAATGTAAATAATTCACGGCAACAAGAAAAAGTCCCCGCTTTTGCGGAGACTTTGACTTTTTTTGATTACTGCTGTTCCTGCTTCATGGCAGCAAAGCACTCGCTGCAATATACAGGTCTGTCGTTGCTCGGCTGGAAGGGAACCTTTGCTTCTTTGCCGCACTTTGCGCAAACAGTCGTGAAGAGTTCTCTCGCGGGTTTTGCGGCGTTCTTTCTTGCGTCGCGGCAAGCTTTGCACCGCTGGGGCTCGTTCTGGAATCCTCTTTGAGCATAAAATTCCTGCTCACCGGCCGTGAACACGAATTCTTTGCCGCAGTCCTTGCAAACTAATGTTTTGTCCTCGTACATTTTTTACCTCGCTTAAAATTTGGAAAAGATTTTATTTGCCCCAAGACGGACTCCAACCGACACCTTTGAGAAACAACGCTCTTGATTAAGCTATTCGGGCATATTTATATAAGACCGATGAAAAACGGTCAAGGTTTCTATACGGATATATAAAATCAAATGAATTACGAGTAAAGCTTCCGCAGTTTTACCTTGATCCTGTGAATTGCGTTGTCTACCGATTTTGTGGAACTCGAAAGGGCGCTTGCAATGTCACTGTAGGGGGTTCCGACAAGGTAGAGCCAAAACACCGAACTTTCAAGCGGCGTCAGCACCTTGTCGATCTCATAGCGAAGGTTTTCGATTGATTCTTTGTTTATTATCGTTTGCTCGGGTGTGATGTCGCGGCTTTCTTCGCCCGCGATCTCCTCGAGACTCATATCGGAAAACTGTAAACTTTTTCCGTAGCGCGAGTTGACATAGGAAATAAGACGGTTTTTTATGCAGATCTTTGCGTAAAGTCCGAACGTCACGCCCTTGTCATCGTCAAACGCCGAAGCCGACGTGAAAAGCGCGATGGCAGCTTCCTGAATAAGGTCGTCGTACTCGGACGGAGGAAGAGAATAAGCAAGCATCATTTTTTTTGCCATACTTTCCATCAGCGGTCTGTACGATTCGTAAAGGACGTTAAAGGGAACTTCTTTCATTTTTCGGGTTTGCGCGGCATAAAACCGCAGGATTTCAAGACTTTTTTACTAATTACTTTAAATTATACAACCTTTTTTATGTTTGTCAATACAAATTATATAAAAAATAAGAAAAAAATTGCATTTTTATATGCGCGATTGTAGAGTTTATACAAAAAGCGACGGATAAAATGAGCATTTTAAACATTTCAAATTTAGACAGTTGAAAAATGAATTATTTTATTCAAAAACATTTTTATTTTTTTTCAAAAAAACATATTGACAAATCGGGCTTGTTTTGATATACTACCATTTGCAAAATAAATATTGCGGAATTGTGTAACGGCAGCACGACAGACTCTGACTCTGTTTGTTGGGGTTCGAATCCCTATTCCGCAGCCAAAAATCAATGTCGCTTTTTAATGCGACATTGATTTTTTTTTGATCCGATTGGGATTCGAACCGGTCGGGAGCGAAGCGGAAGAAAATGACCTGAACGGTCGTTTTCTCCGACGTGTGCAAGCGCGCAACGCACGCGCGATAGGAGCGGCAGCGACGGAAAAATCCCTATTCCGCAGCTGCGATTTCGCTATTGACATACTTGCGGT
>JAFXWT010000229.1 GCA_017542695.1 Clostridia bacterium | reverse complement strand
GATCGATTTCGTTCAGCCTATGTTTGGTCTGCCAATCAAGAACGCGAAGAAAATCGCACAAGGGATCGCGCTTCACATTCAGGATATTGCCGAAGGAGAATTTCTTTCCTACGAGGCTGGCATTGATCGCACCGGAAAGCAGGAAGCCGGTCGTATGTATTCCGCATACACGGACGGAGATTTCGCGCGTATCAGCAACATTGCGTCCGAATTCGTACAGAAAAAAACTGACGAATACCGGGAGAAAGACGAAAAACTGTCCGAGAAGGAAGCCAAAAAGAAAGCAAAAACCGCTCTTCGAACGGCTCTTACGAATCGCTACAAGCCACTTTATCAGTCTGCGTACTTGGCAGGCGATACCGAAGAGATGCGCAAGATTCGCGACTTTCTGTATCGGACTGGCGCCTATGACAGCCTCCGGGAGATCGACAATATGATCGCGGAATGGAAAAAGGCGGCCGATGAAGACTAGAGGGGGCAAGCGCTCCCTCTAGGGTGGGTGTGAAACTGAAAACTCTTATGATACGATTTAGAAAAAGGGGGAAGAAAAATGAGCGTACCGGTAACCCAATACGTCTCACTTGATGTTGCCAAAGAAGGAGTACAGCAAGTCGTCTTTGGCGCAAAGCGAGGCGAAAGCAATGCTCGTGTTTTGGATTTTTTAATTACAAACGGCGGGGATTCTGTCGACCTCGACGGGTATTCCTGCGCGATTCACTGCGTAAAGCCTAACGGGATCAAGTTTGTAGATGAATGCACAATTTCATCCGGCGTTTTATCGTATACGATTCCATCCGATCTCACGCTCTACGCCGGAGAGATCGTATGCGAACTGGAATTCAGCATTCTGCCTGATGAAAACCAAGAGTATCCGATTCTGCGCTCCCCCGCTTTCTGTATTGTTGTGTCAGATTCGCTTTCAACGATCGAATCTTCTGTTGCAGATACCGATTCATACCCAGCCATCGCAAACAAACTGACTGATATGAATGGCGCAATATCTGCCGCCAATGATGCCGCATCCCTAGCGAATGCAAAGGCTTCTGCCGCCAATGATGCCGCATCTGCTGCAAACTCCGCAGCAGCAGAAGCAGAAGGAAAAGTTCTCGATTCTGCATCCATCAATCCGTCCACCGGAGCGCTCTCTTTCCAGCGCCAAAATGCACAAACGCTGAACGTAACCGGAAAGGCGGCGCCTGTCTTTCTCGGGGAATACTCGGGCGCGACGGAATACTCTCTGCTTGATATCGTGACCTATCAAGGGTCCTCTTATGTTTACATCAACGCGGAAGCATCGTCTGCTCATAATCCGTCCGATACCAGATATTGGGCGCTTCTTGCGCAAAAGGGTGCTCCCGGCGCGCCCGGAGTTGGGGTATCGAATGCCTATGTGAGAGAAGACGAAATCGATACAGGGGATCTGATGATCGTACTCACGGATGGAAAAGAGATCGACGCCGGATACGTTCTCGGAGCAGACGGTGCAGACGGGATCGACGGGATCAGCGTTGAAAACGCTTCCGTGGACGCGAACGGTCACCTGATCGTGACCCTATCCGACGGAAACGATCTTGACGCCGGATACGTTCTCGGAGCAGACGGTGCAGACGGAGCCGACGGTGCTGACGGCGTCAGTGTTACCGGGGCAGAAGTGGATAATAACGGTCATCTGATCCTTTCGCTTTCAGAAGGAGCGGATATCGATGCCGGTAATGTCATAGGACCCCAGGGGGATCCCGGTGTTATCCAAGGGGTGAAGGTCAACGGCACGGAGCTGACGCCGGACGCGAACGGGAAAGTCAACATTAACCCGATTTGGAAGACATTCAAGCTGAGTGATATCCCATATACTAAATGGTCTTATGATTCGTCCAAGGCGTTGTTCAAGGGGACAATGGATTCGGGCGATTTGCTCACGCTCTACAATAAGATTACCGCCGCAGGAGGATTGAGAACAGTCCTCTCTCCGCTCTACACGCAAGCCTCGTTGAATTCAAGCGATACGCTATCCAATAACAATACGTTCTACATCGGAAATCGTCTTGTCAAGGGTATTCATCTGAAGGATACATCTTTATCCTCTGCAACTGTTGAAAAATTGCTGTCCGAACGCGGGAATACGCCTTTTGTTTATCTTGACGTTTCTGCGCTTTAAGGAGGCAATATGATCGGATCCGATTTGGCAAAAGAAAAATATCCGGCTTGTGTCGGGAATTACACAAAAGGCAGAGAAGGTCAAAGGATCGAGAAGGTCACGCTGCATCACATGGCTGGTGTCCTGACCGCTCGTCGCTGCGGGGATATCTTCGCAGTGCCCGGAAGAGAGGGGTCTGCTCACTACGGTATCGGATATGAGGGCGAAATCGCACAGTACGTGAGCGAGAGCGATACCGCGTGGGCGGATGGGAATTGGGATTCAAACATCCGCTCCGTCACAATCGAGTGTTCCAACGATGAGCGCGGTGGCGACTGGCACGTTTCCGACGCTACGATCGCGTCCCTGACGGAGCTTTTGGCGGACATTGCCATTCGCAACGGTCTCGGTTTTTACGAAAAAGGGAGAAATTTGACGTGGCATCAGATGTATTCCGCTACGGCGTGTCCCGGACCGTATATGCTCTCCCGGATGGATGACATCGTTCGGCACGCCAATGACCGCATCACGCAGAAGCAGGGCGGCGGCGGAATGGTCGTGACGCCGGTGTCTATCTCATATCAGGTAAACGACGGCAGATGGCTCCCGCCGGTAGACGGTGCGGATCAAAGCGATCCCGATAACGGATACGCGGGCGTGATCGGCAATCCGATTTCCGGTGTGCTGGCTAAGGCGTCCGCCGGGAACCTCTTTTATCGTGCGCACGTGCCGTCCGGATGGCTACCGGAGGTGAAGAACACAGAGGACTATGCCGGGCTGATCGGTACACCCATTGACGGATTTATGATCCGTAGCGACGTCACCACGTTGCATTACCAAGCACATACCACAAAAGACGGATGGCTCCCTGCGGTGAATGGATACGAGGAAAACGACCACGACAACGGTTACGCGGGGATCCTCGGTCACAATATCGACGCGCTGATCATCTGGGCGGACCCGCTCATCACCGCAGCCGAACCGATTGCTGAACCTACGCCCGAACCGGAGCCGGTCGAAGAGCCAGCTCCCGCCCCGGAACCTGAACCGGTAACAGAGCCAACGCCGGAACCTATACCGGAACCGGTGGAACCTGAACCGGAACCCGAACCCGGCGAGGAACCGGTCAACGAGCCGCCGGAAGAGAAGGAACCACTTGCGGATGATGATCCGTACAAGTATGACACACTGGAACTTGAACCCGTCATGGTCGAGAAAAAGCATTCGTTCACGGAACTTCTCATCGCAATTCTCGAAAAAATCATTGAATGGTTACGGAGGTAGAAACATGGAATTCATCACCGAATACATCGAAGTCATCACGCTGGCGTTCTGCCTCTGCGTCGGGTATATCGTTAAGAACGTCATCCCCGGCGACAAAGTCAACCGCTTTATCCCCCTCATCGTCGGGATTCTCGGTGTGATCGTGTCCGTGTGGGTACACGGTTCTTTCGCGCCGACCGTGATTCTCGCGGGGCTTGTATCTGGTCTTGCGTCCACCGGACTTTATGAAGCCTTTGCAAATTTCTTGAAGAAGGGCGGTGGAAAGAATGGCGATTGACCACGACGATATCGAACGCCTTGACGAGCGGTATGTGCGTCAAACGTCCTGTGATGACCGGCACAAGGAGATCGACGCGCGGCTCAACGACGGAACCGTGAACTTCGCTCTGATCAAGCACGACTTATCTATGATCAAGTGGGGGCTGGGGATCGTTGCGTCCACGGCGATCCTCGAACTGGTAAAATCAATCCTAGATCTGATAATGCGGAGGTAAAATGAAAACGTGCGACGGGTGTGGCGATAAGCGCCGTAGCGAAGAATGGAGCCTTTCTGCTGAACTGGCGAAAAGTAATCGACGTATGTTTATCGTTCTGATGGTCGTGATCTTTCTGTGGTTTACTACCATTGCCGGATTCGTTCTGTACCTCAATCAGTACGATTACGCAAGCGAAAGCACAACTATCGACGCCGTTCAAGATGGATCTGGTACAAATATCGTAGGAAACGGAGACGTGAGCTATGGGGCAACGAGTACGGATCAAAACGGTTAAAAAGACAAGGACGCACAAGGACGGTAAAACCCGTCGTGTAGCTGTTCGCAAAAAGAAGAGATGATGAAGCTCTACGCCGACGAGTGGGAAGAACTGCTCGCCGGATGTGACTTCACCGATGAGGAACGCGCGGTGATCGCTCTGCTCCGCCGTGGCTGGTATGGCGTAGATATTGCCGCGGAGATCGGCATCTCACAGCGAACTGAGCAGAGGCGCGTCCGTTCCATCACGGCTAAAATCCGCCGGTATATGATCAAAAACAAATAGGCACTTGTCCGAAGGATACTTGTATCCGAGATGCAAACCGTCAGGCGTTGGTAGCGTCTGGCGGCTTTTTTATCTCTAACTCCGAGATAGTCATAGATAAACGGCGTAAATATGGCGGTTTTGTGGCGGCTTGTTGGCACACAAGCCGTCTTTTTTTGTGCGAAAATTTCAGCAGAAAGAAGGTGCTGGAATGTTTGTCGAGTACAATCCGAATCCGACCGGAAAGCGTGTAGGCGATTGCGTTGTCAGGGCGATCTGCAAAGCGACCGGGATCACGTGGGACGACGTATATCTGTCCCTGTTCGTCGAAGGATTCGAGAAAAAGGATATGCCGTCTTCAAACGACGTGTGGGGATCGTATTTGCGCAGCCTCGGATTCGATAGAGAACCGATTCCGAACACTTGCCCGGATTGTTACCGGGTCCGGGACTTCTGTCTGGATCATCCCGAAGGGGCTTACATTCTCGTCTGTCAGAGCCACGTCGTAGCCTCCGTAGATGGGGACTACTTCGACACGTGGAATAGCGGAGACGAACCTATCTATTTTTATTGGGTAAAGGAGTGAGCAAACATGGCATACAACAACTATTTTCCGGCAACTTACACACCGATCGGAGGGTACGCGGCTCCGTATCAGCCTCCGGTCCCCATCCAGCAGCCGAACGCGGCGGCTCCGCAAACTCAGCAGAACAGCGCCGGTTTCGTTTGGGTGCAGGGCGAGGCTGGCGCGAAATCATACCTTGTAGCCCCTAACGTGACCGCTCTGCTCATGGATAGCGAGGGAGACCGGTTTTATCTGAAATCCTCCGACGCTTCCGGCGTACCGCTCCCGCTCCGCGTTTTTGAATACAAGGAGATTAAGACGGACGGCGCGTTTGCTCGTAAGGATTCCGGCGTTGAATACGCCACGAAGAAGGACCTCGAAGAACTGCGCAAGCAGATCCGTGAACTTTCTGCAAAGGAGGAAACGGACAATGAGTAACAATTTGTTCCGATCCCTTGGCGGGAATATGCCCGCTCCGATGGCGAATATGCAGGGCATGATCCAGCGCTTCCGGCAATTCGCGCAGGGATTCCGAGGCAACCCGCAACAGCAAGTGCAGAATCTCCTGAATTCCGGGCAGATGTCGCAGGACCAATACAATCGGCTCCGGCAGATGGCGCAGCAGTTTCAGGGGATGCTGAAATAGGTTCGATCCGTCCGGCGCGCAGACGGTTGAATAAATAAAAATACAAGAAAGGAATACTACTATGGCTTTTGATGAAGGTACTACCACCGTAATGCCCGTTGCTCCCACCGGCTACGGATTCGGTGGCAACGGTATGGGCTGGGGCGGCGACGCGACTTGGCTCATTATCCTGTTTCTCTTTGCCGCTATGGGCGGCTGGGGTAACGGTTTCGGCGGGAACGGCGGCAACGGCGGATTCTATCCGTGGGTGCTTGCCAACAACACCGACAACCTTGTGACCTCCGGCTTCAACAACGCGGCGACGGCCGGAACCCTTGCAGGGATCCAGTCCAGCATCACCAACGGCTTCGGCACCGCCGAGATCGCCGCGTGTAACCGCGCGATGGACGCGATGCAGACCGCCTACAACAATCAGATCGCGAGCATGAACCAGTCCTTTGCGAACTCGCAGGCGCTTGACGCCAGACTTGACGCTCTTGCGATGAGCCTCCAGAACTGCTGCTGCGAGAACCGCGCCAGCATCGCGGACGTGAAATACACGATTGCGACCGAGGCTTGTGCGGACCGTGCCGCCGTCAATGACGCCCTGCGGGACGTCCTGACCGCAAACACCGCGAGCACGCAGCGCATTCTTGACCAGATGTGTCAGGACAAGATCGACGCGAAGAACGAGAAGATCGCCGATCTGGAACGCCAACTCACGATGGCGAACTTCGCCGCGTCCCAGGGCGCACAGACTGCCGCGATCCTGGCTGACAACAGCCGCCAGACCGCCACGCTGGAAGACTACCTGAATCCCGTGGCTCGTCCGGCTTACGTCGTTGCGAATCCCAACTGCTGCCAGCAGAATTTCGGCTGCGGCTGCAACTGCAACGGTTAAGGGGTGATCCCATGGCTTGTGAGTTTACTTACAATCCCATCCAGCTTGTGGAACCCAATCAGAACGTTCTTCTGAATGATTCGATCCCCTGCACAAAAGGGTATGTGGTTCACAGAAACGGAGCGGGAATCGTAACTCTACGCGGGATCGTCAACTGCCCGACTGCTTGCTACGCACGGTATCAGGTGACGTTTAACGGAAACATTGCCGTTCCGACCGGCGGAACCGTCGGACCGATCTCCGTTGCTCTTGCCATTGACGGTGAACCGATCCAGACGAGCCGTGCCATCGTTACGCCTGCAGCCGTGGAGGAGTACAACAACGTGACTTCCACCGCGATCATCACCGTTCCCCGCGGCTGTTGCTACACCGTATCCGTTGAGAACACTTCTGCTCCCGCCGCCGCAGGCGGGGTAGCGCCTGAGATCAACGTACAGAACGCAAATCTGACCGTTTCTCGGATCGCGTGAGAAAGGAGAACACTATGCACGACTTTAAGAAGCTCGAATCCATGATCTGCAAGGAACTTGACGAAGCGACTGCGAGCGGGAAGCTCGGCTCTTCCGCCGTTGTCGATTACGTCCACAAGCTGGTCGACACCGTCAAGAATATCAAGAAGATCGAGATGCTCGAAGGCGAAGATGAAGGCGAGTATAGCCGCCGCTATATGCGCGATATCGGTCCTTCCAGCCGCAGAAGTTACTTTGCCGATGACGAGATGCACCGCGCCAGTCGCGATGACGGCTACTCCTACAGACGCCGCCGCGACAGTATGGGCCGTTACGCCGACGGCGACAGCCACGACCATATCATCGCCCGGATCGGCGAGATGATGAGCATCGCGTCCACGGACGAAGACCGCAGAGCGATCGAAGACTGCCTCCGCAAGCTCCAGCAGAGATGACTGCAACGATGGCGCCTCCCTATGGGAGGCGTTATTTTTTTGCGCAAAAAAGGCTTGACACATGGCGATATTTCGGTATATTATCTTCCTCACCGTCGCTCTACGGCGGATTTTTTGAAACGGAGGATTCATACCATTATCACAGCAAGAAAAAAGCGAAAGCCATTCCGGCACATGACGCGCACCGACCGACTCAAAATTGAAGCACTTCTCCGCGCCCGCGTACCGCTCACGTAAATAGCGAGGATCGTACACAAGTCTCTCGCCACCATATACCGAGAGATGAAAAAGGGAGAATATCTGCATCTGAACACAGACTACACAACAGAAATAAGGTATAGCGCGGATAAAGCACAGGAATACGCCGAATCGAACTTCTCCGCTATGGGCGCCCCGCTCAAAATCGGATCCGACCACAAATTTGCCGCATACGTCGAAAAGAAGATCCTGAAAGAGCATTATTCCCCGGCGGCAGTCCTGGGCGAGATCATGAACGACAAAAATCTGTCGTTCAAGACATCAATTTGCGTCCGTACATTATATAATTATATCGACAAGGGCGTTTTTCTGAATCTCACGAACAAGGACCTTCTCCGCAAGGGAAAAAAGAAGAAAAAGCACCGCAAGGTACGCGCGAAGCGTCCCCCTGTCGGCGAAAGCATTGAGAACCGCCCGAAGGAAATAGAGACAAGAGAAGCGTTCGGGCATTGGGAGATGGATACCGTCATTGGCAAGCGCGGAGGAAATAAGAGAGTGTTTCTTGTTTTCACGGAGCGGAAAACGCGTGAGGAGAAGATTATTCTTCTCCCCGACAAAAGCACGGCATCCGTTGTAAAGGCGCTTGACCGTTTGGAACGGAGGCTCGGAAAGTTATTTCCTAACATCTTCAAGACGATCACGGTTGACAACGGATCAGAATTTGACGATTGTGCCGGGATTGAACGGTCTTGCCTCAGCAACGGGCAACGCACCAAAGTGTACTACTGCCATCCGTACACAAGCTGCGAGCGCGGAAGCAACGAAAACCAGAACGGCATGATCCGGAGATTCTACCCGAAGGGGACCTCTTTTGCAAAGGTAACGCAGCGTGATATTAACCGGATGTGCAACTGGATCAATTCTTATCCGAGGGGGATTCTCGGCTTCCGTTCGTCCAGCCATATTTATGCAGAAGAAATGGCTCAAATCACGGACGAGAAAAATCCATAATACCGCCGCAAAAAAATTTTTTAGAATTTTTTCACATTTCTACTTGACATTTGCGAGGAGTCCGGCAAAGCGACTCCCCGGCAGCGCGGCACGGGTTTCGCCGCCTTGCGGCGGGGGCTTTTTTTGCGGATCGGGGAAAAACGATTGACGAAAGAGAAGGTTTCCGATATAATGTTAGTCAGAACGAAGAT
>JAFXWT010000228.1 GCA_017542695.1 Clostridia bacterium | reverse complement strand
TTACGACGGCCTTCCGCTCAGCGGCGATGTCCTGCTCACCGTCTCCATTCCGGGCAAGATCGACAAGAAGGACATCGGCAGTTACGTCTTTGTTTATTACGACGATAAGAACGAAGAGTTCCGGTATCTGTTCCCGGACAGCTACGATCTTGACGCGGGGACAATGACTATTGATTTACCGCACTCCTCCCTCTGGGGTTCGGCGAAACTGACGAAGGAGGAGCAGATCGAAGCGTTCCTTGACAGCTACAGCGCGAGGATCGCCGTGTCGCGCGCGAAAAACAAGCAGGCTGCAGCCGACCTTGAACCGTACGTCCGTGCAAAGATCGAGGCTATGGGACTGACCAAACAGGCCACGGCGGATCTGATTCAGAGCACGATCAATTTTCTCGGCAGCAGATTCACCGGCGACAATGCCAAATATATTGAAACGGGCACGAAGTATACAACGACCGTCACGAGGGGTTATTACGAAAAAGATTCGGAAGCATCAATGAACGGTCTTGAGGACGCTATTACCGACGCGGTTATGAACTGCTGGGACGCACTCGGATACACGGATGATCTTGACAAAGTCCTCGGAGAAAACGGATTTATCGGGAGCACGACGGAAAAGCTTCTGTCTAGCACGAACGGCATCGCCAGGATGGCCGGATATATGGCCGGCGGCGACATGAAGGAAGCGATGAAGGAACTCGGCAGCGTTATGCAGGGCGTCCATCCGGCGGTTGAGCTCACCACAAAGGCAGTCGCATATCTCGGCGCGAAGGTCAACGAGGAGTTTACCAACTGGAAATCGAACCAGATAGAAGAACTGTATCAGATCTACAAAAACGGCGCCGAGGACATCTGGGGCAACGAAGTTATCCCTTGCAACCGGGAATCCTTCCTGACCTATCTGAACACGTCGAGCGGATTTACAATGGCCAAAGGCGTCTCCCGCTTCTACAACCTCGACAAGGTAGGCGAGATCTGCGAAAAGTACGGCTGGGAATACCGCACCTATGAGGAGCTCCCGCCCAGATATCTAGAGATATTTCAGCAACGCGCTGAAAACGGTCTGATGGAATACTTCGAGACGCGCCTGCAACAGGAAAAGACCGCCGAAACGATCAAAGCGAGCGAGCGTAAGTGCATAGAAACGATGATGACGTCCGGCATCGGCGCGCTGTATTCCGGTTCGTTCGGCAAATTTTTCGGAGAGCAGTCTCCCGATGACTACAATATCACCGCACGTCTAGAGAGGCTTGTAAAAGTTCGCGACTTCGTGTCTCAGTACGTTGACGAGGACGAACTCGCGAAAGTTTCGAAGATCGACGACAGCTACAACTTCGGCGATATCCTCAACTGGTGGGTACGTCTCGCTTCGGAGAACGACCGTGCCGTGGCTATACAGAAATTCCGCGAAGAACTCAAAGAGCACGGATTCCTGAAAACACTTGGCCCGAAGCAGGCAAGCAGTCTGATATTGGAATACACCAGGACTTCCGGGATGTCTTCTTTG
>JAFXWT010000227.1 GCA_017542695.1 Clostridia bacterium | reverse complement strand
TTCGCCTCTGCAGCTTTCATCGCCTCGTTGGCTTCCTCGTCCCAGACGGTCCGCTCGGGACCGAGCGTGCCGTACATCGTGTTTTCAAACGAATACGTCATTTTCCCGGTTTTTATAAGTCTCTCGTTTTCAATGTCATCCGCAAAGGTGCCGAGCCGGCTGTAAATATCGGTCGTTATCTCGAAATCGTACTGTTCGCGCCCCTCGCGGCTGGTGTACATTATCTCGGCGAAATACCTGCCGTTGTCCTCGTCGTAATACGCAGTCCAGTTGTTGCCCTTCTTTTTCGTTTTCATTACCTTCTTGACCTCCGCTCTCCGTTCTTTCATCATACGTTTTCTTGTCATCTTGATCCTGTGCCTTTTATTCGAAATCTCAAGAAATCGTTTCAGTGTTTCGTTTGACAGGATCTGCTCGCGCACCCTCTCATTCAGAAAATTGTTTGAGAAATCATCAATGGTACAGCCGACGTAAAAGTCCCGCGGCAAAGGGTTAGCGTACTCTCCTCCGCCGTAACTGCCCGCCGAGCTTCCCGGGGTGAAACAATTGTAATGGATATCGCTTGAGCCGTTTTCATGAAAGCGCAGAGTTATAATATCATGTTCGTGAGCGATTTCTATGTCATCGTCGGCCAGATGAATATCGCTGTGAAAAAATCTGAGACTGTTCTCATCTGCGAACCTTTCAGCAAAAGTTTCGTATTCGCCGCAGATCAGGACCTTTCTTTTACGCCAGCTTTTAAGAAGTTCAGGTGAGGCGGCAACGGTTTCTACCGTACGGCTA
Organism: Clostridia bacterium; assembly: GCA_017542695.1. The sequence goes on along the minus strand of JAFXWT010000227.1, from coordinate 974 downwards.
AGGATAAGGCAGTCTATATGCGAGAAGAATTCGATATAACCCTCGCCAAGTCCGGTTATTCCCTCAGTCACGCTGAGTGTGTCATATTCTTTAGCCCAGTTTTTGCCTGATCCATGCCTTAACTCGGTGTCCTCTCGGCAGAGAAGGCCTTCGCCTTCCACCTCGAGCAGTCCGCTGTAATGGTTTATATAAACGATTTTTTCATTGTGTTTTGAAAAGTACATAAGAGTTCCTTCTTTTTCAACTATTACGGTTATTTCATTCTTCTTCCGTTTCCGATATCTTTATAGTTTCCTTTCTTTGGTCGAACACCGTCACACTGAACCAAGCCTTCGTTTAATACCTAACATGTTCCGGTCTCACAGGCCGAGCTTTTCTCTGATTTTGGCAGCGCGCAGCAGGGCAAGCTCCTCATATTTTCCGTAGATATCGCGTATGTACCGGACCGTGTCGCAAAACTCGCCGAGCCTGTCCGGGGAAAGCCACTTGCCGTGTTCATGCCCGGAGTCGACCTTGTTCACCCGGATCTCCATGATCTTAAGCGGTGTCGCCCGGACAAGGATCAGATGAATGTCGTCGGTCACGTCGACGGTGACGTTTTCCGAATAGTAAGAATCATGATTCCTTACGACGTTTATCTCCGGAGACAGCCGTACGCGGATCTCTTCGTAAGCTTTGTCGAGATCGACCTCGTATCCGTCGTCCTCCCGCAGCCCGCTGTCGCGGTAAAGTCCGTCCGTCGAGTATATCAGATCCTTGACGAAGGACGTCATGCAGTTTTTCACGAAGCCGCCGTCCGGGGCGAGATAATCCCGATTGTCTTCCGCTCCGAATCTCACGGCTGATTCGCCGACGGTCTTTTCATACCGGTCAAGATTTTCGTAAAATGATCTCTCCTCAGGGCTTAGATCTTTGTATTTATCGTCCTTTTTCTTTTCGCTTTCCCGGCGAAGCGCGTCGACAGCTTCTTTCAG
>JAFXWT010000027.1 GCA_017542695.1 Clostridia bacterium | reverse complement strand
TGCGCTCAAAAAGTCCGTATCCGTAAACCGAGACGGCTTCGTCAAGAACGATCAGATCGTAATTATCCGCATTGAGAATGATATCGTCGAGAAAAGCCGAATAGCGATCCTCGATCATCTTTTTTTGATCGTCGGACATCGTTTTGTATCTGCCGTAGTAAAGCGACGGAATTTTCACCGTAACGTTCGTCAGTGACGAAATGACACCGATCTCCGACGACTTTCCGCTTTTGAAAAACTGCGCGAAGAGAACCTTCATCCCGCTCCCCGCCGCGCGCACCGCAAGGCCGCACGCCGCCGTCGTTTTTCCCTTTCCGTCGCCGTAGTAAATATGGATCATATCCCTTCCTCCAATATCCGATATACAAGCTCCATATCAAGCGCGGCTCTTACCGTTTCCGCGAGCTTGTCGTACTGCGATTCGCGGTAGGCGTGAACGTCGAATACCGCATCCTCGTCAAAAACGAGCCCGCGCTTTTCATAGAGCGCACGAACGATCGCCCGCGCTATGCCGTTTTCATCGAAAATACCGTGTATATAGCTTCCGTATACGTTCCCCTTTTGCAAAATGGCGCCAATGCCGCCGCTTTGCCCCATATGTATCTCGTACCCGCGGTAGCCGAGCCCGTTGATGCCCTCGAAAATACCGCCCACGCCAGAGAAAACTCCCTCGGTCTGCGCGCGTGTTTTCGTTTTTGCGAAAACCGTTTCCGTGTCGAGAAGTCCCATGCCGCAGATCTCGCCGCCGCCCTCGGTGTTATAGGGATCTGATATCTTTTTCCCCAGCATCTGAAGTCCGCCGCAAATTCCGAAAACGGGAGTTCCGCGCGACGACTGCTTCAATATCTCCGCTTCAAGCCCGTTCTGGCGCATCCATTTGAGATCGCTGCACGTCGATTTCGTTCCGGGGATGATGATGAGGTCGGGCGCTCCGAGCTCGAAAAGATTTTTTACATACCTGAGCGACACGCCCGAAAAGCGCGAAAACGGCGAAAAATCGGTGAAATTAGATATGCGAGGAAGAGAGATCACCGCAATGTCGATCTCTTTTCTTTCTCCCGCCGTCAGCCGCTCGCTGAGACTGTCCTCGTCGTCGATGTCGAGCGTCATGTACGGCACGACGCCGGCGCAAGGCACCTTCACAAGGTCGAAAAGCATATCGAGCCCCGGAGCGAGAATAGATACGTCGCCGCGGAATTTGTTTATCACCGTCGCCTTTACCATGTTGCGCTCGTCGCCGTCAAGCAGAGCGACGGTGCCGTAAAGCTGAGCGAAAACGCCGCCGCGGTCGATATCTCCGACGAGCAAAACGGGCGACTTTGCCATTTTCGCCATCCCCATATTGACGATGTCGTCGCTTTTGAGGTTTATCTCGGCGGGGCTGCCCGCGCCCTCGATGACGATTATATCGTTTTTTTCAGCAAGCGTGTTATACGCTTGTATAATATCGGGTATAAGTTGCTTTTTGTATTTGAAATAATCGGCGGCGCGCATATTCCCGCGCACCTCGCCGTTGACTATGACCTGCGAGCCGACGTCGGTCGTCGGTTTGAGCAGTATCGGATTCATCAGCACCGACGGCTCGACTCCTGCCGCCTCCGCCTGAACGACTTGCGCTCTGCCCATTTCGAGCCCATCGCTTGTGATGAATGAATTGAGCGCCATGTTTTGCGATTTGAAAGGCGCGACGCGATAGCCGTCCTGCCTGAAAATGCGGCACAGCGCGGCGCAGATAAGACTTTTGCCCGCGTTCGACATCGTTCCCTGAATCATAATGGGCTTTGCCGTTTTCATTTAATCACCTCGTTTATCGCTTTGAGTAGCCGATCGTTGTCGGCTTTTTTTCTGATCGCTATCCTGACGTGACCTTTTTCAAGCCCGGCATAGTTCGAGCAGTCGCGCACGAGTATCCCGCGAGCAAGAAGGAGCTTATAGAGATCTTTCTCCGAATACAAAAGCAGATAATTCGCCTCGCCGTCGTAAACGGTGACGCCGAGCGCGCGCAGTTCCTTTTTCATTCTCTCGCGCTCGGAAATAATGCTCTTTACCGATTCTTTCAGCCAATCTCCGCATCCTGCGGCCGCGACGCCTGCGCGCTGCGCGATGGTCGAAACGTTCCAGCACGGCGCTTTTTCGGACATTTTTTCAAGAAGATCGGCGTCGGAGCAAATAACGTAGCCGACGCGAAGTCCCGCGACGGCAAAATTTTTCGTAAAAGCGCGCAAAACGACGACGTTCGGATATTTTTCGGTAAGATCGGGAATATCGTATCTCTCCGGCTCGCCCGTCAGATCGAGAAAACACAGATCGAGAAACAGCCGCGCGCCAGTTTTCGCAAGCGCACGTATCAGCATCGGCTCGACCGCGATACCCGTCGGATTGTTCGGCGAGCAAACAAAAATCGCCGAATAATCATTGAGATCGACGTTGAGCACGTCGCCCGTCAGTCTGAATCCGTCGCTCTGATCAAGAGCGTAATGATCGACGCGAATGCCCGCCGCACAAAGCGCCGTTTCGTATTCCGAAAACGTCGGCGAAACTATCAGCGCGGGCTTTTCTTTCGGCAGCGAATACGCAAAAGAATAGATCAGCTCCGCCGCGCCGTTTCCGCAAAGGATCATTTCGCGCGGGACTTTTTCAAATACGGATATCGCCGCGCGAAGCTCGGTGCAATAAGGGTCGGGATAAATGTCGCAGCTGTCAGCCGACGCGACGATCGCGTCCCTGACGCGCCCGGGCATTCCCTCGGCGTTTATGTTGAACGAGAAATCGATCTCGACGCGGCGGCTGTAAATATCGCCGCCATGGGGGTTTTTGTCTTTGTTTATAAGCATATTATCAAGATCACCGCCGTTCTCAGCAAAAGTCCGATGAGCAGCATTAACAGCGACGCGACGTACATGAGCGCATTCGCGCGGCCGATGTCTTTCGGCTCTATCTCGCGTATCGGGTCGCCGATATATTCTTTTTTGTGCACAACTCCGCCGTAAACGGCGTCGCCCGCAAGCCGCACTTTAAGCGCGCCCGCGCACACCGATTCCGTCTGCGCGGAGTTCGGGCTCGCATGTTTATATCTGTCGCGGCGGAAAATGCGCCATGCGTTTTTTCCGCTTAACCGACAGAACGGGCATGCGAGGATCATCAGTATAGCCGATATCCTCGCGGGAATGAAATTCACAACGTCGTCCGTCTTTGCCGCTGCCCTGCCGAAATAGAGGTATTTTTCGTTTTTGTATCCGAGCATCGAGTCCATTGTGTTTATCGACTTGTAGAAGAATCCGCCGACAGCGCCGAAAAGTATCATCCAGAACAGCGGCGCGATCACGCCGTCCGACGTGTTTTCCGCAACGGTTTCGACTGCGGCGCGGCATATTCCCTTTTCGTCGAGGACGTTCGTATCTCTGCCGACAATGTACGAAACGGCGGTGCGCGCACCCTCTGTGTCGCCTTTTTCAAGCGCTCGCCTTACCTTTGTGCTCTCACGTGCGAGCTGACGCGCGGCGATGAGCTGCCAGCACATTATCGAATCGACAACGGCATAAGCGATAGGATGGATAAGCCACGCTCCGACAAGAACGAGCGCGGGGACGACTGTCGAAACGAGCACGACGAGCACGACAGTCAATGCGCCGCGAGGCACGTCCTTCGGGTTGCTGTTGCCGCGGCGGAGCTTTTTATCGAAAAACGATATCCATTTCCCTATCCCGACGACGGGATGAGGGAGCTTGTGCGGGTCGCCGACTATAAAATCTATCAGAAAACCGACGGCAAGCGCCGCGGTCTGCATTATAAGCCATTTGATCACTTTTCTTCTCCTCCGCAAAGAACGAATACATAAACGGGATTCTGCGCGCTCATAAGGTGATATCCGCCCGCCTTTTTCGAGCGCGATATCTGAACGGCGACGGCTTCCTCGATGTCAAGTCCAAGCGCTCCCGCGCATTCCGTGACGTCCGCCTGCGATTCGAGCGTGACGGTGTTTATCACGATGCGCGCGCGGGGGTTCTTATTGAGAACAGCCGACAATATCCCGCGCATATTGCCGGAGCTTCCGCCAATAAAAACGTGCGTCGGCGCCGGAATATCGTTCAGCGCCTCGGGAGCCGTTCCCTTGATCACCTCGATGTTGTCCGCGCGGAATTTTTTCTTGTTTTTTTCGATAAGGTCGACAGCGTCCGCCTCTTTCTCAATGGCGTAAACACGCCCATCAGGCGACGCGAGAGCACATTCGACCGAAACAGATCCCGTGCCCGCGCCGACGTCCCAGACGATCGAATCCGACTCGGGAGCAAGCTTTGAAAGCGATATCGAGCGCACCTCGGATTTCGTTATCGGCACATCGCCGCGGATAAACTCATCGTCCGGAATGCCGTGACGGACGCGGCGCGCCGCGGCGGGATTATCTATATATATGACCGAAAGCGGATCATAATCGCGCAGGGATAGCTCCGCGGCGCTTCCTCTCGTTATCATTTCGTCGTGATACGTCAGATTTTCGCCGATGGCAACGGGGAGATCGCCGAAGCCGTAATCGCACAGTTTGGCGCATATTTTTCGAACGGTGTTGTCCCCGCCCGTCAGTGCGAATGTTTTTTTGTTCTCATCGACCGTACGGATGATGTTCCCGTCGCGCCCGTGAAGACTTATCAATGCCGCGTCGTCCCAGCTCACGCCGAGTTTCGACGCGAAACAAACGACTGACGATATACCGGGGATAACGGTGACGTCTTCGTTTTCAAACGCTTCAAGCATTTTTTTCGCTCCGCTGAAAAACCCGACGTCTCCGCGCATGACGACTGCCGCGCGACGCACGGACAAGTGATCGGAAAGCACTTTTTTCACTCCTTCGGGAGTGAACTCGAAATACGCCGGATTTTTCGTTCCGAGCGCATCGACGACGGACTTCGCGCCGATCACGGCGTCACATACGTCGAGCGCGTTTCGCGCTTCCGCCGTCAGCAGTTCGCGGCCGCCGGGACCAATACCGACAAGATATATTTTCCGTTTTGAAACGGCGTAGAGTTTTTCAAGCTCGGCGACAGCCGCATCGAGCGTCAGCCCCTCGCCCTGCGGCGGCTGACCGATAATCACCGCCGTCACGCCTGCCTTTTTCGCCGCGTCGATCTTTTCCTCAAAGCCACCGCTTTTGCCCGACGACTTGGTGACGATGTATTTTGCTCCGATGGCGCGAAGCTCGGCGAGGTTCGTTTCCTCGGAAAAAGGTCCCTGCGCCGCAATTATATGCGAAACGGGGATTCCCGCCGTTTCGCACGCTTCGAGCGATGACGCGACAGGAAGCACCCGCGCCCACACGCGCGACATATCAAGCCCAACGTATGACGCGAGTTCCTTTGCGCCCGTTGTGATAAAGATATTCCCCTCACGGCAGGACAGATATTCCCTCGCCTCTTCGACAGACGAAACGTATACCGCGTCTCCGGTTTCTTTATCTGCTTCGCGGAGCACGCGCATAACGGGGATATCTGCTCTTTTCGCTGCCGACGCGATGTTTTCCGAAGCGAGCACGGCGTATGGATGCGTCGCGTCGATAACGCGGCGAAAACCGCCGCGGGCAAAGAACGCTTCCATTTCCCTTTCGTCCATTCGTCCCGTGTGAACCGTTATGCCGTCGAGCCCATCGAGCATAACTTCCCCGTATTCGGTGGCGACGCAGACGGTCAGATCGACTGCGCCGCAAAGGAGCGCGGCAAGTCGCCTGCCCTCCGTCGTTCCCGCAAACAAACAAATCTTATCATTCATATCTGTAACCTCTCGGCGTTACCATTTTGCCGTTTATGATCTTCGTCGTCAAATTGCCGATGAAAACAGTGGTAAACATATCCGTTTCACGGTTTTTCAGTTCGGCGAGCGTCATGATCTCCGTTTTTTCGCCCTCGCGTCCGATCATGCGCGCAACGGCGCAAACCGTATCGGGCGAGCGATATTTCATGATGATTTCGCACGCACAACTGAGATAGTCGGCGCGCTTACGGCTCGACGGATTGTATATGACGATCGGCATATCCGCCTCTGCGACGAGGCGAAGCCGATTTTCGATCGTTTCCATCGGAGTAAGCAGATCGGCAAGACTGATGAGCGCGAAATCGCTCGTCAGCGGCGAGCCGAGAAGCGCCGCGCCCGACAGGGCGGCGGTCACTCCCGCGACGACGTCGACCTTGACTCCGTATTCGCACGCAAGCTCGAGTATCGGCGACGCCATGCCGTAAACGCCCGCGTCGCCCGAGCAGATCATCGCGGTCTTTTCTCCCGCGGCGGCGTGTTCGAGCGCTATCCTGCACCGCTCCGTTTCGCGCATCATCGGAGTTGAAATAAACGTCTTGTTTTCAAAATACGGCTTTATCAGATCGCAATAAACGGTGTAGCCGACGATAACATCGGCGCTCTCTATCGCTTTGACGGCGCCGACTGTCATTCCGTCATAATTCCCCGCGCCGATACCGACAACGGTAAGATTTTTCAAAATTCCACCCTCCAATCATCTGCGGCAACGGCGACGGTGACGCCGTTTTTCGCTGTCTTTTTGACGATGAGCTTTCCTCCGTCCGAGGCGGCGGCGCGCTCACACACGTTGCCGACTCCGACAGTCTTACGTACAAATTCGGATTCCGAAAACTCGCCCGGAACAGCGTCAAGTTCCTCCGCGCTCAAAAAGCGTATCGGAACGCCCCACTTTTCGGCGAGCGCGAGAAGTCCCGCCTCGTCCTTTTTCACGTCTATGGACGATATCCCGCGCACGGCGCGGATATCGACGCCGTTTTCGGCGAGAACGCTTTCCGCCGCGTCAATGACCGTTTCGGCGGGAACGCCGCGGCGGCAACCTATCCCGACCGTAACAATGCGCGGAATAAGCCGCAGAGTCTTTTCGTACGGCTCGCGGAGGTAAAAACCGATGTAAAGTCCGACGTCGCCCGCATTGCCGGTTTTCAGTCCGTTCGGGAGCGAGGGCAGATCGTATTCGGATGAAACGGGCAAATCGCGCGTCAGTATCTCCGAGGAAAAATCTTTCGCAAGCTTCATCGACGAAATGACGCACCCGTGCGTTTTCGCCCACGCATCGCATGAAAATCTCCCCAAACCGTCCGTCGCGGTCGTGATTATCGGCTCAGCGCCGATAAGATCGGCAACGCGCTTTGCGAGCGCGTTCGCGCCGCCGATGTGCCCCGAAAGGATCGGGATGACGTATCTCCCGCGGTCATCGATGACGATGACTGCGGGGTCGAGAGTCTTGCTTTTTATGTGCGGCGCGACGTCGCGCACCGCTATCCCGCACGCGCCGATGAAGATCAGCGCGTCGTTTTCGTCAAAGAGCTTTCCCATGTCGGCGCAGACCGAGGCGTGAGAGGTAAAGCCGTATTTATCGGCGAATTTCGGTATCGTGTGCACGTTTTCGGGCGTGACTCCGAGCGCCTCGCAGAGTCGGAGCGCCAGAGACGCGCCGCCGTCGGAAAAGCAGAACAGGCATATCTTCATTTTTTCGCCTCTCTGAACTCTGTCGAAAACGACGGATCGTAAAGATGCGAGCGCGAAAAATCGCTCGACAGAAAATCTCCGACCGTTATTATCGCCGTTTTTGTGACGTTGTTTTCCCTCGCCGCCCTTTCAAGCGTGCCGACGGTGCACAGGCAAACCTTTTCGTCCTCCCACGACGCTTTGTAAACTATAGCGGCGGGCGTTTCCGGCGCATATCCGCCCGCGACGAGCTCCGCCGTCACCTCGGCGAGAAGCCCCGCACTCAAAAACAGCACCATCGTCGCACGGTGCGACGCGAGGGAGCGAAGCCCCTCCGCTTCGGGAACGGGAGTTTTACCTGCCGCGCGGGTGATTATCACCGTCTGCGATACGTCGGGAAGAGTGTATTCCGTTTTCAGCGCCGCGGCGGCTCCCGAAAATGAGCTGACGCCGGGCGTGATGTCATATTCGATGCCATATTTATCAAATTCGCGCATCTGCTCGCCGATCGCTCCGTAGAGCGAAGGATCGCCCGTGTGCAGACGCACGGTAGTTTTCCCCGCTTTCTCGGCGGAATAAATGACATTTATTATTTCTTCGAGAGTCATTTTGGCGCTGTCGTATATCTCACAGTCGGCTCTCGCATATTCAAGCAGTTCGCGGTTGACAAGCGAGCCCGCGTAAACTATGACGTCAGACTGTTCGATATACCGCTTGCCGCGCAGTGTTATGAGATCGGGCGCGCCGCACCCCGCGCCGACGATATGTACCATATTCAATACTCCTTTTTGATGCTTTCAAGTATCTCTTTTGCGCCGAGCGTCATTCCGAGAAGCCCGTAAACCTTTGAAAACGTCACGGCTCCGACTTTGAAATTGCCGCTTTGACGCGCAGACAAATGATATCCGATCTTTTCCGTTATGCTTTCCATTACCTTTTCGCCGAGACCGACGTCGAAGAGTATCGACAGCATATCGTCGGTCGTAGCTGAATCCATTATCCTTTTCACCGTTTCACGCGACGCGCCGCACATTCCCGCGTGAGACGAGAATATCTCGGCACGGCAGTCGCCGTAACGCGAGTGTGTGTTCATCATCCCGCCCGCGAGTTTTACGAGCTTTCCGATATGTCCGACGATGAGCGCCGAGGAAAAGCCACCCTCCGATGCGAGCGAGAACGCGTCGCCGATGAAATTCGACGTGGTGACGGCGATTTCCGGGTCGATATGAAGCTCGTCACGAATGAAGTCCGCGCCGTAGTTGCCCGGAGTGAACAGAACCGTCTTTTTGCCGCTCGCCGAGCGCATCGAAAGCTCTGCTTTTATCGTTTCGACGACGGCTTCGTCGCTCATCGGCTCGACGATCCCCGTCGTGCCGAGGATAGATATCCCGCCGACTATGCCGAGGCGCGGATTGAACGTCTTTTTCGCAATAGATGCGCCCTCGGGGGCGGATATCGTCACGCGGAGCCCGCCCGCGTAGCAGTTGTCCTCGCACACGCGGCGCAGTTCGTCCTCTATCATTCTGCGCGGAACGGAATTTATCGCCGCGTTGCCGACGGGCTGATCCAGCCCCGCTTTTGTGACGCGGCCGATCCCCTCCCCGCCGTCGATCGAGATTTTGTGCGGCTCGTCCGTTTTTTCGACTCGCGCGTAGACGATCATCCCGTTTGTCACGTCGGGGTCATCACCGCTGTCTTTTCGTATTCCGCACGAAGCAAACCCGTCGCCCATCTCGGTTTCGAGGATCAAAAGATCGAGTCCGATACCGCGCGGCGTCATAAGATGAACCGTTTCGAGCTTTCTTTGTTCAAGCAGCATTATCGCCGCCGATTTTGACGCCGCGGCGGCACACGAGCCGGTCGTGTATCCGCGGCGGAGTTTTTTTCCGTCTTTTGTTATGAAGCTGTCCATCATCTCGTAATTTTGTACATCAGCGCGTTGACTATCGCCGCCGCCACGTTTGAGCCGCCCTTTCGGCCTTTTGCGACGATATACGGGCAGTCCGCTTCCATTATCGCCTCTTTCGATTCGATCACGTTCACAAAGCCGACGGGCACGCCGATAACAAGCTCGGGGCGCACCTCTCCCGCGTCGATCATCTCTTTCAGTTTCAGCAGCGCTGTCGGCGCGTTGCCAATGGCGAATATGAGCGGTCTTTCGATACTCGCGGCCTTTTCCATAGACGCGACGGCGCGCGTGCATCCGCGCTCCTTTGCGATCTCGGCGACGTCGGCGTCGCTCATAAAGCAGTGAATCTCGCATCCGAGTTTTGCCGCGGCCGCCTTGTTTATCCCCGATTTCGCCATTTGTGTGTCGGTCACGACGTCGCACCCGCGGCGGAGCGCGTCGAGCGCTTTTTCCACCGCACCGACGGAAAAAACAAGATTATTCGCGTAATCGAAATCCGCCGTGCAGTGTATGACGCGCTTGACGACGTCTTTGTTTATCTCGGGGATATCGACAACGAGCTCGCTTTCGATGATCTCCATACTGCGCTTTTCTATATCGTTTGGATTGTTTATTATCATTTTTCACGCTCCCCGTATTCAACGCATTTTTTATAAAAAGCTTCCGCCGACTCAATATTTGAGTAAAGATACAGATGCGGGTAGCCCGCATACATCGTTTCTGTCATGACGGCGCACTCCCACGTCTTTCCCGACAGCTTTGTCGCCGTGAAGTCATCGCCGCTCAACGTGCTGTCATAGTAGTGGAACTCGTGGCCGCGGAGCGTCGTTCCCGCGGAGCCGAGCAGCCCGTCTTTTTTTGATCTCAGCGTTACGTATCCGAATCTGACGAGCTTGCCCGCGGCATAGCTTTCGTGCGACAGAACGCCGCACATTTTTTTGCCGCAGAGTTCATTTCCGAGATACTGGAACCCGCCGCACTCGGCGACTGTCGGCATTCCGTCACGTATAGCTTCGGCGACGCTGTTTTTCGCTATCGTGTTCGCTTCGAGCCGCTCGGCATAAAGCTCCGGATAGCCGCCTCCGATCAAAAGTCCCGAGCATCCGCACGGTATCGGTTCATTTTCAAGCGGCGAGAAAAACTTGATCTCCGCGCCCATTTTTTCAAACAGACGCAGCGTGTCACGGTAGTAAAAGAAGAACGCGCGATCAAAAGCGACTGCTATTTTGATCGGCTCGCGGCGCGGAACGGCGGGCGCTTTGAACGAAAGCTCCTCCGCCGCGTCGGCAAGCAAAACGAGCGCGTCGATATCTATCGTTTTCTCGCAGATATCGGCGATCTTCGACATTTTTTCTTCGATATCCCCGATTTCGGGCGCGGAAACAAGCCCGAGGTGTCTTGACGGGATAAGGCAGTCGTCCGGAAGCTCGGGAATATAGCCGACGGGAGCGACGCGCGCTCCGAATCTTGAGTTTATTTTGCTTTTGATGTTCAGGTAATTCATCGGGGATATCAGCGAAAACAGAACGCCGACTATCCCGCTGTCGCTTGTATAATTCATAAATCCTTCGAGCGTAGCGATAAGCGACGTCGACGCGCCCTTGGCGTCAATAACGAGCACCGTCGGCGTTTTCGTCAGTTTTGCAACGGTGTAAGTGCTGTTGTCGCTTCCCGATTCGCCCGTTCCGTCGTAATATCCCATCACGCCCTCGATGACGGTCAGGCGTTCTCCCGCGTTTTCACAGAGCAGATATTTCAAGAGATCTTCGCCGCAAAAGAACGGGTCGAGGTTCGTGCAAGAAACGCCCGTCACCGTTTCGTGAAACGTCGGATCGAGATAATCCGGACCGCATTTGAGAGCATTGACTTTAAGTCCGCGGCGTTTCAAAAGTGAAAGAATCGCGCAAACAGCTGTCGTTTTTCCGCTTCCGCTCGACGTGCCCGCGATCAGAACGCGAGGACAGTTCATATTTCCACCTCCACAAGCTCACACATCGACGACAAAACGGATTTCCCCCGATCACGCGCGTATTCGATAAGCGTCCCGTTCGCGCGGTTGAATTCCCCGATGGGACAGCCGCAGTAGACGACAAATTCAACGCTGTCGATCAGTGCTTT
>JAFXWT010000226.1 GCA_017542695.1 Clostridia bacterium | reverse complement strand
CTTTTTTTACGAGAAGAAGTCCGGTGATGGCGCGGCTTGGGTCGTCCGTTCTGGAAATGCCGATATAACTGCAATCCGGATCATACTCTGCGGAGGCTAAACCGGTCTCTTCATCCTCGATCGCGGTGTTCCACGCTTCGCCCTCGGGGGCGATCAGATTCACGGGGACGATACCGCTGTCGGAGCCTGCAAGAGCGCTTCTCCACGCGATATCCTCGGACATGGAGTTCATATATTTCACCGTTGAAGAATCCGCGCCCGGATTTTCTTTTTTGAACTGCGCTTCGGTATAAGTGCCGACGGTCACTCCGGAAATGTATCTTGGCTTACGGACGTTTCCCGCAAGGTACATATACAGCGGATCGGACGCCTCGACAGAGTATTCCGAAAACTTACCCTGAGCCGGATTGGAAAGATTCTGCGCGGTCTCGTTATAAGGATATTTGATATCCTGTACCGAGTGAAAGACGCGGTCAGCGGCGCTTTCGCCGAGCAGATTGAAGCAGCCCTCCGGCAGGCGGGTGCTGATATTGCCGTCCTCGTTTTTCGCGTCGCTTCTGATCGGAGACAGGACAACGTCCGCCGCTTTCAGCGGCTCCAGACCCTCGACGGGTCCGAGTACGTAAAGTCCCCGCATGGAAAGCGGAGCATATTCCCACGCATAGACGCCTCCGTCGTCTCTTGCCGGCGCGTCTTCGCCCGGCGCGTAAACGTAGTCGTCCCATATCTCCGTGGAAATGTATGCGTGCGAAGATCGGACCGGTCCGCTTGACTGTACTGTTTCCGCGCTTTTTGTGAAGTGATCGTCACAAACCGCATACCCGCCGACCGTCTTCTTCTCCACGCCGTTCTGAACATACAGGATCTCCTTGGATAAAGTGGTAAAGAGTCCCTTGTCATTCGCCGTGGCGGAGGAATAGAGCGCCACGTCCCGTATCGCGCGGTACGGATTATACGTCAGCGCGTAGATCAGATACAGCTGCGGCACGTTCACCTCGTCGATGGCGGTGCCGCGGCGGCTTCTGATAAAGCTCATCTCGGAGCAAAGGTTGACCGCGCGCTCCACGTCCGCCGCAGTCATGTTCGCCGTGTCGGGGATCGCGTCGTCGGCTTTATGACCGGCCGGATCCATGGCGATCCCGCCCTTTTGCCAGCGCAGGACGGAAAGCATATCGTTCACGGAGCTCTCCCGTTCCTTATTCCTGTCGCCGGTGTAACGCGCATACGCGTAGTCCGCCTGATAGAAAGCGAAGCCGCCGACGTAGAGCTCGCCTTCCGTATATTTTACCTTTGGTTCAAAATAGATGGCGAAGGGATCGTTGTCGCTTCCAAACAACTTGACCGGCGTACCCGAGAAATGGACGATCGGCTCCCAGCCCGCCGGGGCGTTTTCGGGAGATTTGATGCATGCAAGCTCCGAGCCGATCGGCGTGCCGACCAGACCGCTGCGGCTTATGTAGATACCGCCGCCGGACGGCAGCTCGCCGGAAAGCGTGTATTCCGCTCCGCCGTAGGTGATGCTCGACGCGTTTTCACCGGCAAAGAAGCGAATATCCGTGACGGCGCTGCTTTCCTGATCCGTCAGCGAGTAACCGATATAGCAGGGCTCCTCTTCGGTGCCGAGGTTGTAGTCAAAGGCCTGATAATTTCCTGCTGCGGTGGTGATCTTCGCCTTGCAGCGCTCAACGGTGTCCGCGGTGAACGCTTTCAGGTCGCCGATATACTTTCCGGAGCCTGCGGATTCGCCGGTGTTGCCGCTTTGGGATCTGACCGTGGCATAGAACAGGAAGTTCTTTTCATCGCGCCTCAGATCGTATTCGCCGTAGTTCATATCCGCGGCGCTCGACTGCCCGAACTGTGAAAGCGGCTTGTAGCCCTCAGGCGTCGAGCTGTCGTTTTGTTTGAGCACGAAGGGGTCTTTGCCCTCCGGCACCACGAGAGGAGAGCCGGCGTCTTCGTCGTGGGTCAGATATATAAGGTTCCACTTGTAGCCGACGTAGGCGTTCAGATCGCCGATACGCCCGCGGTACGGCTCCATGACCGCGTTGTATTTTATCACACGGAT
>JAFXWT010000225.1 GCA_017542695.1 Clostridia bacterium | reverse complement strand
AGCATAAACGCAAGTGAAATCGTATAAAGGGATAAGGCGGACACATTGCGATAAATCCTTTGTTTTCAAGCGTTTTGGAGGATTTTATTAAAGCCCTATGAGGGGCAGTAACCACTTATGAAATCGTGGTTTTCAAATTCATATTTGTAAAGACAAAAGATGTCGCTTTCTATGCGACCTCCGAAATAATTGAATCCGCTATAATGTGATCGTAAGGTTGAGAAACCAAACGATCACATTATTTTTTTGGAGGAATAGAAAATGGAAAAGGTCAAAAACAACATCACGGAGTTGGTATTCATTTTGGACAGGAGCGGTTCAATGGCAGGGCTTGAGAGCGACACCATCGGCGGGTTCAACTCACTGATCGAGAAGCAGAGAAAACAGGATGGCGAGTGCTATGTTTCCACTGTGCTCTTCGATAACGTCAGCGAAGTGATTCACGACAGGGTCAAACTCGCAGACATCAAACCGATGACCGACAAAGAGTATTACGTCAGAGGATGCACGGCGCTGATCGACGCTATCGGTGGTGCGATCCATCACATCGGCAATATCCATAAGTACGCCCGTCCTGAGGATGTTCCGGAGCACACGATGTTCGTGATCACCACTGACGGACTGGAGAACGCCAGCCACAAGTATTCGAGCGATGAAGTCAAAAAGATGGTAGAACGCCAGAAGGAAAAGTACGGCTGGGAGTTCCTTTTCATCGGAGCCAATATTGATTCCGTTGAGACCGCAAAGCATTTCGGTATCGGCGCCGACCGTGCGGTCAACTATCACGCGGATAAGCAGGGAACCGCAGTGCTCTATGAAACCGTTGCAGAAACTGTTTGTTGCATGAGAGCTGACGCACCTATTGACGCATCCTGGGGAAAGAAAATCAACGACGATTACAACAAGAGAAAGAAGAACGAGAAGTAATCCGGCGTTGTTTTCTTGAAACGAAACAAAAACCTCCTCCATATTGAAGGTGTTGCAAAGCAACTATTTTCAATATATGAAGGAGGTTTTTCAAATGCTGAGAGGCAAAACAATCATGTCAAAAGAGTTTCCAAAACTCAGAGGATTGCCCGACGACGTCAGAGAGGAGATGCTGAAGAAGGAAAACGACGGCGCGTTTCTGTTCGCTCCGGCGGAGCGCTTTGAGAAAGAGTCGTCTTATCGATGTCTTCGGTGCGGTGCTCACGGTAAAGCGGAACTCGCTTTGCCCGTCTGCCCCGATTGCGGCAACAACAAAGCAAGACCGTTCCGTAAGGGAATTTCCGGCGAAATAGGAGAAACGGAAATCCGGTTGGTTTCTACGATTGACGATTTTACAGTAATTCAGGACATCAACTGCAAAATTGTCGAGACCGAGGAAGAAGGTCTGACTGTCAAAGAGGACGAACATACTCGCATTTTTATCAAAAACAGCGATATGCTGATGTTCGGAAACGGAAACCGTTATGTGAACGGCCATTACGAACGCTGTTGGCAGAAAAGTGATTATCCATACGGGAGAAGTAACAAAAGCGTACGGCTAATCTACGATTCCGGGTTTATGTCAAATCCGCTGTTTGATGAAATGTTGGAGCCGTTGTCCTGGAGAGCGGACAATATGTACGAGGCGCTGAAACTGATCGTATCCGGAACCAATAACGCTGAGTCGAAGTTTCTGCCCGAGGTTGATTTTCCGAAGCTCGACTATTCTCTCATTCGTGAGTCCGGAGACTGGGAAGCAACAGGACGAAGCGAGCCGGTTGAGGGCGCCGGGAACTTTATGAAGATGCATAGCTGGTGTTCTAATTGCGGGAAATACTTTGAGCAGATCAAGGAAAAGGATCGCTACGGTTATCACGATGATCATAGCTGTCTTCATTGCGGAAGCGGAGGATATTACAGTCATATAACGCATTATCTTGTTGACGCCGTGGAGCAAGACGGAGACGCTGTTCTGAGAATTTCCTGTGTGAGCAAGAAGCGCGCTTTTTCGTCACCGCTGATCATAGGAGTTGATCCGAAGGTTGAAACTGTGCACGAGATCAACTACACTAACTATGTGCTTGTGAGAGTGGACGGAACGGTCACGTTTTTCGATGAAAATCGACAGAGCATCGATAAACTGCAAATGCCAGAAAAATTCGTTGGACAAAGAGATCAGATCCACTATTCCGATTCTGCTAAAGCAGTACTGGAAAGCAGTAAGGCAATCGCGAGGACCGGATTCAACTGCGGATACGAGCACGGTATTTCTCCGAAGTTCTTAGAAAAACTGAAGGACGTACCGTGTCTTGAGATATTTGCAAAGTTTGGCTTTTATCCGATCGTTAACGACATCATCCAAAAGCCAATTTCAGATATCCCCGCTTACTTCCGCAAGCCTTTGAAGGATTCAAAGATCGGGAAGCTGACTAAGCCTCAGATCAAGTCGATGAAGGAGTCGGTCGTTACCCTCAAGCATCTTGTGGCGTATATGCAGGCGCTGAACAAGGACAAGGATGCGCTTTACGGAGACTTTTACGATCTCGCATGCAGATCGCACGAGCGACATATTCTTGATGTTCTTCGCGTTGGAATACCTGGAATGACGGTCAGCAAGATCTGCGACTACATCAGGCACGTGGACGATTTTCAGTGCTGCCCCGCAAACGAAAGTATGCAGCTCTGGCCGGATTATCTGAGGATGCTCAGAGACAGCGATTGCGACTTGACAGATCAAAAACTCATTTATCCAAACTCATTGAAGAGAGAGCACGACAAAATGAGCCGAAAGATCACTCAGATCAAAGACGAAAAGCTGTCAGGAGACTTTGAGGAGCGAGCGTCAAGCAACGAATGGCTTGCTTTCAGAGGAAAGAAACTGTCAGCAATCATTCCGAAGCAATTGACCGAGCTGTATGAGGAGGGACGAAAACTCAATCATTGCGTCGGTTCCTATGCACGAAGTGTTGTCGACGGAAAGTGCGTCATCGCTTTTCTTCGCAAGAACGATGATCTCGACATTCCTTATTGCACAGTTGAAGTCAGGGATAAACACATCGTTCAGGCAAGAGGATACAGCAACCGCCTCGGGAATATGATCCCAGGCGTTTCGGACTTCCTCAAGGATTGGGCGAACGAAAAGCAGCTTCAGCTTGATGTGGCGTGAGGAGGTTAACTATGAAGTTAAGTAATAACGCATACAACGGGTTAAACAAGATTGCTGAAAAGACGAAGATGGACTGTTGGTTCTTTATCCGTGTTGTCGGATAAGACGACGAAGTTTATGACCTCGAAAACGGTGAGTTTCTTCCGATGGATGTCGCCCTTTCGCAATTCGCAGAAGGGATCATCGATCCGCTTGACGAATACGGACTGACCGATGATGAGAAAAAGGACGTGACCGAACTGTTCGACGGTCTCGGTATCGTTATAGGTGGCTGATATGGTGGAAAAGACAAACCTTCAATCCGTCAAATCTGTCGCCATGAGTTTTCTCTATCTTGACGCTAAGGTCGATAAGAAGATCCCTTTCGTTGTATCGCATCCGTACTTTACAACAACGGTGGCGACAGCGTACGAAGACGGCATGCCGGCTATGCTTGATATTACTACAGAAGAAGGACTCAAAAGGGCAAGGAAAGCGGTTGAAGAGGACGTTCAAAAGGTTGATAACTACCTTCAATTCCTGCATATGATACGACCGCCCTACCTTCCGGCGTTCTTCAAGTACACCGAGAAGTATTTGAGCAAAGAGGACTTTTCGCGATTTCTCGGAAGTATGTGGACGCTCGTAGAGTTCCCTAACGCCGATCCCACCGTCT
>JAFXWT010000224.1 GCA_017542695.1 Clostridia bacterium | reverse complement strand
GGAGACACCGCGCTCCTCGAAATATCCGACTTGCCGCACCTTCATTTCGCGGTCACGGTAAACGGAAAATACGTCAGCCCGCTGTCGTATATCAACGTGTCGGCATCCGCCGGCTCGGTATGGTACGAAGATTGATCTCTCCCGCGGCTCGCCGCGGGTACATAACCATATACACTGTATTTTTATCGGCTTTGCGGAAAAAGTACGCGATCCGATGTAATCAAACTGCGTGTCCGTGAATAATATATAATGAAAAAACCGTTGAGACGGCGCAATTTTTACGTTAAAAACAAAAAATATTTGTCCTCAAGCCGAAAAATCGTTAAAAAAGTTCATATTTTTGCAAAAAAGGAATATTTTTTTTCGCAAGAATTCATTAAACCCCTTGACAAATCGGAATGTTAATGCTAAAATAACAATAAAGCAGTGCGGGGTATTTTTCAGACGATATCTTGTACGGTAAAAAAATTCTTTATCTAAAAGGAGATTTTCTTATGAAGAGATTTTGGTCACTCATAATTGCTGTTGTAATGCTCTTCACTGTATTCGCTCTCGTTAGCTGCGAAGAAAAACCGGATTCCACGAGCGAACCTACAACAGAGCCCACAACGGCTGCACCGACCACGGCTGCGCCCACAACGGCTGCACCGACAACGGCTGCTCCGACAACGGCTGAGCCCACAACGGCAGAACCGACAACGGCAGAACCCACAACGGCAGAGCCGACAACGGCTGAGCCCACAACGGCAGAGCCCACAACGGACGTAACAACTGCATCGGAAACAACTATGTCAGCAGGCACAACGCTTCCGCTTTACGCACGTTTTGACTTCGGTACAGACTCGTATGCGGTTCAGAACAACCTTTCCGCTCACGAGTACCTTGTTGACGGTCTTACGTACAACTCGGCTTACCTCTACATCGAGTACAAAGAAGATTCTTGGAAGATTTGGGTAATGGCTGACTACGTAGAAGGTGAAACACCGAACACAGCTTACGCTCTTATGTTCGAATCGCTCATTACATATGACTACGAATTCGAAGATGAAGGCTTCTTCCCGGGTTGGGGCACATGGTCCAAGTATCCTTACACAACGGCTAACGTTGGTAAGAGCTGGGTAGGCCGTCATCAGTACATGAAGGTTCGCCTCATCAACAACACATCGAACAACATGATCGGTGTCTGGTGGTCCGCATCGAACAGCCCCGGCTTCTTCACGACGCTCCGTTGCTCGAACCTCTACCTCCAGGGTTCTGTTGGTTCCAAGACATGCACAGCTACAGATAAGTATGCTACATACACATATGACCTTGCTTTCACGAACGCTCTTGCTTCTAACCGTTTCGGTTGGGGCTCCAGCCAGGTAACACTTGCTGACGGCTCAAAGGTTGGTCAGGAATCGTGGTGCAACACAGCTACATTCGCTCAGTTCGTTGCAGCAGCTAAGGATCCGAGAAACCTCGGTCTCATCGGTGCGAACAACTACTGCGCAGCAGCTGCTGAAGCAGGCGGCCTCTACTTCTGGCTCCTCGGCGCAGCTGACTACGGCGATAGCGGCAACCCGAACTGCGACTCTCGGGCAAATGCTAAACAGGGTACATATGTAGAAGTTGACTACATCGTATTCGGTTCTTCTCTCGACCAGCTCGACGCTTACAAGAGCAACATCGAAAAAGAAGCTGAGAACGCATAATAGCTAAACAAAAACAAAACAGAGTTTCTTCGGAAACTCTGTTTTTTTAATTTTCGCGCCATATATGGCGCATATGCCAAAGTGAACGCATCGCTTGACACAATGGCGAACAAAATAAAAAAAGACCGCTTTGGGCAAAAAGCCGAAAGCGGTCTTTTTTATTCAAAGTTACCCCGCTCCTCCGTGTGTGCCGGAATTAAGACCCTGCCATAAGCAAGGGTGGTGTTCATCGAACGGCATTTGTGCTCCCAACGTCCGAGCAAAGCCGTGACGTAAGCAGGGCTTTGTCGGGAGGTCTGCATTCCCTGTCCGTTTCCCGAACTCCAAGTGTTGAGTGTAGGTTTAATTAGCGGCACATCACTAAAGTCGCAGGAGGATGTCTCCATCCGTTAATATTCTATGCACCCTTCCCTGTTATTATTCCGCGTCCGCGTCATAATCTATCTCGGAAAGGTATTCGTCCTCAAAATAATCCGCAACGCGATCGAATTCTTCGTCGTCGTCAATGGTGGAGAGGATATCGTCGCCGTTTTCGTCTTTTTCGAGTCTAAGAATCACGTATTCCTCGTCTTTGTTGTCTTCCGTCGGAATGAGAACGTAGTATGTGTTTTCTTCGAAATCAAAACTGTCGACAAATTCAAATTCGACTTCCTTGCCGTCTTCGTCGGTCAGGATGATGCTGTTTGATTCATTAAGTTCGCCGTCCACTGTGATAGTTTCCTTTCAAATTCTTTTTCTGATTATATTGTATTATATTTTTGTCATTATGTCAATAGGATAAAGTCATTTCGTTTCGCCGATGTATTTCCAATACGCCTTGGCGTATGTAATTCCGGAAAAGACTGTCATAAACGTCATCACGGCGAGCGTGACGTACGACGGGATGTGAAGAAGGTCGATCACGCCGAGCATACGAAGGAATTCTTCGAGAAGCGCCGTCAAAACGAACACTATCTGCATCGTGGTTTTCATCTTACCGAAAATGTTTGCCGCGATCACAACGCCTTCGGCGTTGACGGCGATGAGGCGGAGCGACGTCACCGCAAGCTCGCGGAAGATGACTATCGCCGTACCGAGCAGGAGAATTTTCCCGTAAACATCGTTCGGCGCGATCAGGCACATTGAAATCAGTGCGCCGATGACGAGAAATTTATCCGCCACGGGATCGAGGAATTTGCCGAAATTTGTTACGAGGTTATATTTTCTCGCAATCTTGCCGTCGAAAAGGTCGGTCAGCGACGCTATCGAGAAAAGTGCCATCGCGATCAGCTTCGACCACGCGCCCAGCCCGAAATCAAATACGATAAAGAGCATCATCGAAGGCACGAGACAGATACGCATCACTGTCAATTTGTTAGGTAAATTCATGCTTTTCTCCTTTCACCTGATGGCACGGCCGACAAGGTCGTAGTCGACTGTTTCGTCGATCGTGACCGTGACAAATTCACCTGGATTTATTCTTTTCGCACCCTTGGGGTTTGAAAAATAAACTTTAGTGTCAATATCGGGCGCGTCGCCTTCGCCGCGTCCGTAGTAGATCTCAGCGACCTGATCGTACGCCTCGCAGAGCACGCGCATTTTTTTGCCGATGAAGCGCTCGTTCTTCTCACTGACGATATGCATTTGCTCTTTCATTATTATATCGTAGCGATCCTGCTTCGTTTGCTCGTCGATCTGATCGGGCAGGTCGCAGGCGGGCGTGTCCTCTTCGCGCGAATACGTGAATGCGCCGAGGCGGTCGAATTTCGCCTCCTTGACGAACTCACACAGCTCGTTGAAGTCCTCCTCTGTTTCGCCCGGGAAGCCGACGATCAGCGTCGTGCGGAGCGTGATATCCGGAATAGCGGCGCGAACGCGCGCGATCGTATCCTTGATCATGGTGCTGTCGCCGTGGCGGTTCATCGCGCGGAGAATTTTGTCGCTGATGTGCTGAATCGGGATGTCAAGGTATTTTACGATGCGCGGGTTGTCGCGTATCTCGGCGATCAGTTCGTCCGTGATCTTGTCCGGATAGCAATAAAGCAGGCGCACCCACGGGATTTTTGTTTCCTCGGTGATACGGCGCGCGAGCTCGGCGAGCTTGTATTCGCCGTAAATGTCGAGCCCGTAGCGCGACGTGTCCTGCGCGATGAGGTTCAGCTCTTTTACGCCGAGAGCTTCGAGGTCCTTCGCCTCGGCGATGATATCCTCAATTTTGCGCGAGCGGAAGCCGCCGCGGATGAGCGGAATGGCGCAGTACGTGCAACGGTTGTCGCACCCCTCGGCGATCTTGAGGTATGCCGTGTATTCTGGAGTTGTAACGACGCGCTCTCCGCCGAGGAGCGATTTTTCCTTGTCGAAATAGTCCGAAAAGCGCTTTTTGTTAAGCACGCTGTCGATGGCTTCGACGATGCTTTTCTCGCCCCCGATGCCAAGCACGGCGTCGACTTCGGGAATTTCCTTGAATATTTCATCCTTGTATCGCTCGGCGAGGCACCCCGTAACGACGATGGCTTTCAGCTTGTGGTGCTTTTTCAGCCATGCGATGTCGAGGATGCTGTCGATGGATTCTTTTTTCGCGCTCTCGATGAACGCGCACGTGTTGACGACGATAGCGTCGGCCTCCGTTTCTTCGGGGGTTATCTCGTATCCCGCGGCGGCGAGCCGCGCGAGCATCGTTTCCGTATCGACGAGATTTTTCGAGCATCCGAGCGAAACAAAGCCGATCTTTGCTGTTTTATCCATGTGTGTAAAATCCTTTTATACGTTTGTATAGTATTTGAAAATTAAGGCACGGTGCGATTTTTCGGCTTTCCGCCAACAGGGATGCACGGTCATCCCTTACTGAACGTCGTGCCGTCTTTGGTGTCGACGAGTGTTATTCCCTTTTCGGCGAGCTCGGCACGGATGGCGTCGGCGCGGGCGTAGTCCTTGTTTTTCTTTGCCGCGGCGCGCTCGTTGATCAGATCGACGATCCACCGGTCCTCGGCGGAAACGACGGGCACTTCGTGTTTTTCATTCAGTTTGTCCGCCGCTGCGATCAGCCCGAGCGAGAGCACCTTGTCAAGCTCGGCGATTATCGTGCGCTTCGTCGCGCCCGACACGTCTTCTTTCAGCGCGTCGTAAAGAACCGTCAGTCCCGACGACGTGTTGAGGTCCATGCCTACCTTGTCGATGAATTTTTGTTTATATTCCGTAACTTTTTTGTCGTCAACGTCGCCGCCGCTCTGATTTGCTATCTTCTTGACGAGTTTTTCGTAAGCGGCTTTCGAGTTGTCAAGCTGCTCATACGAGAACGTGAGCGGCTTGCGGTAGTGCGACTGCAGACAGAAAAGGCGGTAAACGAGCGGATCGTACCCTTTTTCTTCGAGCAGCGAAACGGTGAGAAATTCGCCTTTCGACTTTGACATTTTGCCCGTTTCGTCGTTGAGGTGCTGAACATGGAACCAATAATTGCACCACTTGTGCCCGACGTACGCCTCGCTCTGCGCGATCTCATTTGTATGATGCGGGAAAATATTGTCAACGCCGCCGCAGTGGATATCAATGCGATCACCGAGATATTTCATGGAAATTCCCGAGCACTCGATGTGCCAGCCGGGGTAGCCGAGCCCCCACGGGCTTTCCCATTTCAGCTCCTGATCCTCGAACTTCGACTTTGTGAACCAAAGCACGAAATCTGCTTTGTTACGCTTGTTTGTGTCCTCGTCAACGTCGTCGCGCACTCCGACCATAAGCTCGTCTGTGCTGTGCCCCGAGAGCGCGTAGTAATCTTTGACTTTCGACGTGTCAAAATACACATTGCCGCCCGCGACGTAGCCGTATCCCTTTTCAATCAGCCCTTCGACAAGGCGGATGAACTCGTCGATGCACCCCGTCGCCGGCTGAACGATATCGGGATATTTGATGTTCAGCTTTTTGCAGTCGGAAAAGAACGCGTCCTCGTAGAATTTTGCGATCTCCATGACGGTCTTGTTCTCGCGCTTCGCGCCTTTAAGCATTTTATCCTCGCCCGTGTCGCCGTCCGACGTCAGATGTCCGACGTCGGTGACATTCATCACGCGCATCACGTCATATCCGTAAAAACGCAGGAATTTTTCGAGCACGTCTTCCATTATATATGTGCGGAGATTGCCTATGTGCGCGTAGTGATAAACAGTCGGACCGCAGGTGTACATTTTCACCTTGCCCGCCTCATTCGGCACAAACTCCTCGATCTGTTTTGACAATGTATTGTAAAGCTTCATATTTCCTCCGAAAGTTACATTTCACCTTTTTTATTTTATCACAAAAATGTGCAGTTGTAAAGAACTTTCGTACGCGACAGGCGAAATATTTGACTTTTCGGTGCTTTTATGATAAAATCAAAAAAAAGCGTGAGATAATTCGACGTTTTGTTCGACTAATATATGAAAAAGACAGGAGGCATCACATGAAAAGAATTTTTGCGGCATTATTGCTTATTATAATGGTATTCGCACTCGCGTCGTGCGGGAATGAAAAGCCGGCAGAGGTAACGACGGCGGCAACCGAAAAAGAGACCTCGGAATCGGAAACGCCGCGCGTCGAAAAATTCGACATAACATACGACGACGAGATGGTCGTCGGCGCAACGCAGCAGTTAAAGGTCGACGTCGTTCTGACGGGGTCGTGGCCCGATATCGCGCCCGAAAAACGATTTGAATCGTCTGACGAGAGCGTTCTAACGGTCGATCAGAACGGGCTTGTCATCGCCGTATCGAAAGGCACGGCGGAGATCACCGTACGCGAAAGAACGCTTGAAAAAAAGATAACGATAAATATTTTTGAAGGTCCTGTTCCGCTGAGCAAGCACGCCGAAACGCCGACGGCGACTGTATTGATAGACACAAAGCCGTACAAGCCGTATCACGAGATGGCGGTCAGCGAGATCGGCGGAGTTATCGGAGACGGATACGATATTTTCAAATCGGATTATCTGCCGCCCGTCGACAAGGTCGAATTCGTCCATTTCTGCCGCGACAGCGAGATTTGGATCTTTGCGACCGTAATGCCGCCGATTCAGAGCGTTATGGTATATAACGCGGAGACGGGCGAAAGGGTCATGCCCGACGACACTCAATTAAAATATGAGTTGTCGGCGCTCGGATCGCTCGACTACGGAAGATATATCCTTAAATTTTACGTTACCGACCGCGGCAACGGCGCATTTGCAAACGACTACATAACCGAGGTTTTCTTCATCGGGATCGAAATAACGGACGATATACCGCGCGAAGATCCGGGCGGATACTTGGTATATAAACCTGTCGTTTATCTCTACCCCACAGAGCCAACGGACGTGACGGTGAAATATGTGAACGAGGAAAACCTGCTCACGACTTACCCGAAGTATAGCGGCGCGTGGCGTGTTCGTGCAAACATTGACGGCACGCTGACAGACGACGGCGGTCGGCAGTATTACGCCTTGTTCTTTGACGAAGCAAGGACTTACGGCGTTGATTTTTCATCGGGATTTTACGTCACGGCGGAGAACGCCATTCCGTTCCTTGAAGAGAAGCTCGCTCTGCTCGGTTTTACGGAGCGCGAAGCGAACGAGTTCATCATGTTCTGGCTGCCCGTGCTTGAGAAAAACGGACAGAGCGTCGTTTACTTTGAGCAGACGGCGGAGCGCGATAAAAACTGCCCGCTCGACGTTTCGCCCGCACCGGAGAGCGTATTGCGCGTGATAATTCACATCAAAAAGGTCGCCGCGCCCGTCGAGATCGAAGCGCAGCAGATCGTTCCGTTTGAGCGGCGGGGATTCACCGTCGTCGAATGGGGCGGCACGGCGTACTAAGAAAAAGTCAGCAATATCAAGGAAAAACAGGTTTTATACAAGAGTATAATATTACCGAAAGAGGCATAATATGAGAAAAATTTTGTCGATTTTATTGATCTTATCGGCGGTTTTGCTCATCCTCTCGTCGTGTGGACGATCAAGCGATAATGTGCAGAGCTTTGACCTTTCCGAATATGAAAAATATCTTGAACAATTCAAAAATGTCGACGCAAGACTTGTGTTTGACGAGATCAAAACGACGTACGACGCTAAAAAAGCGATCGATAAGATCGCAAAAGAAAAATTTGACGAATCGCTCTTTGAATCTGTTTTTTCGGAATATGAGTACCGCTTTGATCAAAACGCAGGTGTTTGGCTTGTGAGAAAGCATTTCATTCTTTTCTATTTCAGCTGCGCATATGTTGTGATCATCAGCAAAGACGGCAAAGTCCTCGCGTTTTGGGGTGAAAAATAGTTTTATGATATCCGTCCGCGAAAGCGGGCGGATTTTTATAGTCTTCCCCTGACGATGACCGGAACCCCAAACGCTCACATTCGTTCGTGTTCGGGAACCCCGTTCGGAAGGTGTCACGGAGATTTATTGACGTGACGGATGAGAAGATAACGGGCAGCCATGTTTTCGCGTTATCTCCTCATCCGTCGCCTGCAGCGACACCTTCTCCGTCAAGAGAAGGCTTTCGTTTTGCCGTTCTCCCCGAAACAGCAAAAAATATAATATTTTTTCTCAAAACCTCTTTCATTTTTGCGCGGGGTGTGATATAATGTATTTGCAATCAAATTATAATGGGAGGGAATTGGTTTTTATGAAACAACTTACACCAATCGAGCTCGGAATAGGCGGAAACGGAACAGTCATCCGCAACGCATCTGTACCGACGCTCGTTAAAAAAGCACTCGAAAGAGGCGAGGGCACACTTTCAAACACAGGCGCTCTTTCCGTCAACACAGGCAAGTACACGGGACGCTCGCCCGACGACAAATACATCGTCGACACGCCCGCCGTACATAATGATATCTCATGGGGCAAAATCAACAGACCCATCTCAAAAGAAGCGTTCGACGCGATCCACGCGAAGATGCTCGCATACCTGCAGAATAAGGAGCTGTTCGTTTTCGACGGATACGCGGGCGCTGACAAGAAGTACACGCAGTGCTTCCGCATCGTAAACGAGCTCGCTTCGCAGAATATGTTCATCCATCAGCTGCTCATCCGTCCGACGGAAGAAGAACTTGAAAACTACACGCCCGACTACACGATCATCGCCGCACCCGGCTTCAAGTGCATCCCCGAAGTCGACGGAACGCACAGCGAGGCGTTTATCGGCATCGACTACGAGGCGCACCTCGTTCTCATCGCCGGCTCGCAGTATGCCGGCGAGATCAAGAAGAGCGTATTCTCCGTCATGAACTACGTGCTCCCGAAAATGGGCATCCTTTCGATGCACTGCTCGGCGAACATCGGCAAAGACGGCGACAGCGCCGTGTTCTTCGGACTTTCCGGCACGGGCAAAACGACGCTTTCCGCAGACCCGAACCGCAAGCTCATCGGCGATGACGAGCACGGCTGGTCGGACGACGGCGTATTCAACATAGAGGGCGGCTGCTACGCTAAGTGCATCAACCTTTCCGCAGAACACGAGCCGGAAATTTACGGCGCGATCAAATTCGGCACGCTTCTTGAAAACGTCATCCTCGACGAAAACGGCGTTCCCGACTACGACGACGGCTCGCTTACCGAAAACACGCGCGCGGGCTACCCCGTCGACTATATCGCAAACGCGCAGATCCCCGGAGTCGGCGGCCTGCCGAAAACGGTCATTTTCCTTACGGCGGACGCGTTCGGAGTTCTGCCTCCGATCTCGAAGCTCGACGACGACATGGCGATGTACCACTTCGTTTCGGGTTACACGTCGAAGCTCGCGGGCACGGAGCGCGGCATCACAGAACCCGTAACTACGTTCTCGACGCTGTTCGGCGCGCCGTTCTTCCCGCTCGACGCAAGCGTTTACGCGACGATGCTCGGTGAAAAGCTGAAAAAGACGGGCGCGAAGGTCTACCTCGTCAACACCGGCTGGTGCGGCGGCAAGGCGGGCACGGTTCCGAGAATGAAGCTGAAATACACGCGCGCGATGGTCACCGCGGCGCTTAACGGATCGCTTGAAAACGTGAAGTATCACCTTGATCCGATATTCAATGTCAACGTCCCCGAATCCTGCCCCGATGTTCCGAGCGAGATACTCGATCCGAGAAACGTATGG
This sequence comes from Clostridia bacterium, assembly GCA_017542695.1. The sequence continues at coordinate 2,381 of JAFXWT010000224.1, read as the reverse complement.
ACAGACAAAGCCGCTTACGAAGCGTCGGCCAAGGAGCTTGCAAAGAAGTTCAGCGAAAACTTCAAGAAGTACACCTCCATGCCCGAAAACATAGTCAACGCAGGCCCGAAAGCGTAAATAGACACAAAAAAATCCCGCCGCGGCGGGATTTTTTGTTTTCATATATTGGCTTTCATTTTTTTGTAGTCTTCATCTTCTCCGAAAAACGAGTCATATTTTTTCAGTTTATTTTCTATATGAAGATTAACAAAGTTTTCTTCAAATAAGTTTTTGTCAGAATAACTGAAATACATCGGATTCCGAGCCGATACGCGATAATCGGTATCTTTCGGGATATTCTTTTCTCTTTTTGCAAGTTCTATCAGATTATGAAGCTCGCGCAAACATTTTTCTTTATATTTAAGTTTCGCATATATCCGCGCGGTCATATCGCACGTGTCTATTTTATGAGCAATATAAAAGTCTTGGCAGCCGTAGTCAAAAACAGACAAAAGTTTTTCACGAGCAAACAAGAAACAGAGAGCTTTTTGATACTCTTCTTTCTCAAACAAGTATTCCGCTGTTTTTTCAAGAAGTTGATCCATCGTAAAAAACAGCTTCCATAAGTTGTTTTCCGCAAATTCATAAAATCCCGCGGCATCTTTTTTCTTTGTATATATCGCTGTCAGACCTCTTATTCTGTCGCAATAATTATCCGCGCTCATTTTATCAACTGCGTCAAGTGCCTTTTCGTATTCTTTTATATCGACGTATATTCTTCGGAGCATATTCAGCGCCTCGTCGATCTGCTTTTCATCTCCACAGGTGTCGACAACCTCGTTGCAAAGACTTATCGCTTTTTCAATGGCGTTTTTCTTTTCGTTTTCATCTTTCGAAAACCTGTTCACCATAGAAAGAGAAAACGCAAGATAGATTTTCAAATCGGGACTGTTCGGGTATCTTTCAAGACCTTCGCTGATTATTTCGATTTCTTTATATGTGTCGCGGATATTATCCGCTTTTCTCATTATCGCCTCGACTTCATCGCCGTATCCTGCGATGTGAAAATCGAAAATGCGGTCAATGGAAACACCGAAAATCGTTGCGATTGTAGGAAAAAGAGCTATGTCCGGCGCGCATAAATCATTTTCCCATTTTGAAACGGCCTGAACGGAAACCCCGAGCTTATCGGCAAGTTGTGATTGCGTCATTTTCTTTTCTTTGCGAAGTTTCGATATGTTTTTCCCTATGCTCATAAATAAACTCCTTTCAAGTTTGTCAATGACATTTTATCATATTGTTTACGTTTTTTCCATACATCAAAAGTGGGATTTTGCATTTCAAAATTCAACCGACGGTTGATTGTTTTTTCTCCCGGTTTACGGGAGATGTGGCGCTGTGCGCGGGGAAAGTGCTCCACCCTGCGCGCGCATTATACAACCCCTCACCCTCACCACGCCCGAACCCCACGCACTCACTTCGTTCGTACGCGGGAACCCGTCGGCTCGGGAGCTCCCCTTGCACAGGGGCGCCATTCAGTTGCCGCCCTACAATTACAATAATTCCGTGTTTGCAAAGCAAACACTCCATTTCTCTTCACTCTTCTCTCTTCACTTTTCACTGAAAAAAGCGCCTCACGGCGCTTTTTTCGTGAACTTTTCCCACGGGATATTTACTTTGGCTTTGTTTTCGATAATATTGTCGATGTGCATGAGAAGCGGAAAAGCGGAAAGATCGAGCTTGCCCGCTTTCGCCGCCGTTTTGACGGCGGAAGCTACGCGGCGCGAAACGACGAGCGATTCAAGCGTAACGCCGTCGAGCTCGCGGAGCGCCTCGTCAATGTCAAGTCCCCGACCGAGAAGAACGCCGATCTTTCTGGTACGGCCGCCGAAAACGGTGACGTAAAGATCGCCCGCGCCGAGCGAGAGATTTTCCGTCGTATACGCACCCTGATAATCAAGCAGACGCGCCATTTCAAGTATTCCCTGCCCGAACGCCGCCGCTTGCGAGTTGAAATGCGGCTCGCTGTCGATGCCGAATCGCGCCTGATTCAGTCCGATCGTCAGCGCGACGCCGAGCGCGTAGCTGTTTTTTAGCGCCACTGCACTCTCGACGCCGATAACGTCGGTCGACGTGCTGATGTGGTAGTAATCGGTCTGCATAAGCCGTTTTGCGAAGGCGGTCGCCGCCGAGTCAAATCCGCAGAACGTGACCTCGGTCTGATCTTTTGCCACAAGCTCGTAGCTCGTGCACGGGCCGCCGACGGCGCACAGCGGCACATTCCTACCATTGAGCTTTTCTTTCCAATATTCCGGATACGTCATAAGGCGACCGTCGCCGACGTCGATCAGCCCTTTTGTGACTGTCAGAACGGGCGTGCCGTCGGGGATACGCGGCAATAT
>JAFXWT010000223.1 GCA_017542695.1 Clostridia bacterium | reverse complement strand
CTTCTTTACGACCGTACCGTCCGCTTTCGTATAATAGCGGCTTGTCGTCGTCAGATGCAGCCGCGAGCCGCAGTGCCCGCAAAACACGTTACCGGATAAAAGCGAGTTTCCGCGCATATTGATCGGGACTCTCGGCGTGTCGGCTTTTGCTTCGGCGCGTTCGCGGCGAATATCCTGCGCTTTGTCGAAAAGCGTCTGTGATACGATCTGCAGCTCCAGCAAATGCGGGGAATGGGTGTTGCCGCTTCTCAGGATACCGACGTAGGTCTCGTTTTGCAGGATATTCCGGATCGTATTGTGAGACCACGGGTTGCCCGTGGGATTCCGATAGCCGTTTGCGTTCAGATAGTTTGCGATCTTCTGTACGCCGTAACCTTCGTTGACGTATTTCTCGAATATCAGCCGGACGATTTTGGCGTCGTCCTCTTTTACTTTCAGATCATAAAGCTCGTGTTTTCTCTTGTTGAAGCGCCCGCTTTTGACGAGTTCGTACCCGACCGGAGCGGTGCCGCCTTTGTAGTGCCCCTCTTCCACCATCTGACCGAGACTCGTTTTTGTACGGATCGAGGTTTTCTCGCTTTCGCCGTCGGCTTGCCAGAAGCGGATATAGTTGAGCAGCTTATCGATGTGATTGTCAAAACGCTGTTCGCCTTCCTGCGTGCTCCAGACCTGTATTCCGTTCTTGACGAACCATTCCACAACGAACGGCGTTTCGTCCGCGATACGACCGATACGGTCGAACATGAAAACGAGCAGAATATCGAACTTGCCTTTCCGGGCAAGTTCTTTTATTGTTTGGATCTTGTCGCGGTTCTCGGCGCGTACTTTGTGACCGGAAACGCCGTCTTCCTGTTCCTCGTGTACGATATTCCAGCCCATCTTCTCGGCAAATCTGTGACACGCCTTTCGCTGCATCGGGATATCCGCTTCGTGATTATTGTCGTAATCGACCTGCTTATCCGTGGAAACACGGTACAGGCAACAGACTCTGTTTTGTTCCATACTCAAGCCCCCTTGTCGCTTTTCTGCATTGTATCACTGTCGGCGGGGATAGGACAATTATGCGGGTTTTGCCCGGATGACAGGAGAATGCTCTTGATACGGCTGAAAAGGTCTTTATTCGGCGCTTTTGAAAAAGATAATGTGATAAGATGACCGTCAATGACCATATATTTCTTGCTATGATCTGCTACTGTCATCTTGCATTTTACCTCGCATCCCTTTGACGGATCAGATGTCTGTGATAGAAATCACAGGCTTTCAAAACGTAATCCTGCTGTTGCTGAGCGTTATATCCACCCGGAATCTTACCTCTCAGTTTTTCCATCGGGATCGTCAGCTTTTCCCGCTGATTCGCTTTTTCTTCGGACATGATAGCATCAATATCATCCCGCGTGAGTTCTCCCGCCGTGTATGCCTTGTGCATACGGACGGCTTGCGCGTAGGACGGTGTGTTGTCGTTTTCTTCGCAGGTGTTCAGAACGTCGTACTGAAGCTGATCGTCGAGGAAGGACAGTTCGACGCCGACGGAGAAAGCGATCTTGCCTTCGTCCATCATATCGAGCAGTTCGGGAATGAGATTGGTCAGGTGGATATAGCGGTAAACGGTATCACGGCTCTCGCCCGACGCACTGCCGATTTCGGCGGCGGTATCTAACTTTGTCGCAACTTGCGACGAAGTGAGGTCCGAGCGTTTTCCTTGACGATTGAGAGCCTCCGCTTTCAACTTGTAAGCAAACGCCTTTTCCGACGGCAGGATACGCTCACGGTGCAGATTGCTGTCCACGAGCATGATCGCCGCCTCATCACGACTGACGGCACGAATAAAGGCAGGGACCTCGGTGATCCCTGCCTTCTGCGCTGCTCTGAATCGGCGGTGCCCGGAGATGATCTCATAATTGTCTGTGCCTTCGAGCGGCCGTACGATGATCGGCTCCATAATTCCATTATCCTGCACGCTTTCCGTCAGATCATTCATACTTTCGTCGTCCAGCACTTTGTACGGATGCCCGTCAAAGGGGACGATATTATCCACCGGTATCATCACCGGCGCTTTGGGTTTGGTAGTTTTCATATATTATTCTTTTTCCTTTCTTTATCTTGCTCCGTAACCGGGAGCGTCTTTCATTACAACGCGACCGTCGCGGGTGAGTCTGCAGTACGGCGCTTCCATATCAAGCTCCTGTTCGAGCAGACTGTGGAGATGCGGGGACTTTTCACGTATCTTTTGCGCCCGTTTCAAGTCCTTCCGCAACGGCTCAATGTGTTTGTTCGTTATTTCAGAGCGAGCTGCTCTGTTATCCGCAAGGATCTCCGGATCGGTCTCCCGGCGGATCTTGTTACGGAGCAGACCGCGCTCACGTTCATAATCCTTTATTTGTGTCTGTGTGTCGGT
>JAFXWT010000222.1 GCA_017542695.1 Clostridia bacterium | reverse complement strand
CATCGGGTTTTCTGGCGGAGAAGGAGAGATTTGAACTCTCGCGCCGGTTATATCCGACCTACACCCTTAGCAGGGGCGCCTCTTCGGCCTCTTGAGTACTTCTCCGAATAAAGAACAATATAACACCCGTTTTCCGCGGGTGTTTATATTATATTTCAAAAAAGTGTATTTGTCAAGAGCAAAATGAAACAAAATCGAATTTGGCTGTTACTCGGTTATAAATTCGGTTTTGGTGAAAAGAAAAGACGCGGCAGCAAGGTTATAATCATATCCGCTGAGTAGAGTTATGTTTTTGAACCGGACTTCTTTCGGGACAAAATACCCGCTGTCATTTTCAAAATTGAACCAGTCGGTGCGGTCGTTGTATTTAGGAAGGATGTATATGCCTTTGTAACCCGTCGTCATGTCTCTATCGTCGATTACGAGTCCGTCGATATCAATTTCCGGGAAATAGCACCTGTAACCGTAGTAGTGGTCGCAGGTATTACGGGCGAGGATCAGAACGGATCGGGAATAAACTTGGTGCAGAGGTTCGAAGCGGCAGTTGCGTATTACGATAGTGCCTTTGAAAGTCGAGCCGTAGTCATTTCTGAGGTTGATGAATTCGCCGGAGCGCACCGTCGTGTTTTCGATGAGTGCCGTGCCAAAGCCGACAAAACGGATGCCCTGATGTCCGAGCGTGCAACCTTTTATCGTCACGTTATACACGCCGCGGTGTGCGTCGAAGCGTGACAGGACGCAGTTTTCAAGCGTGATATTTCTCGCAAAGTTCGACGTGAAAACGCCCCAATAATTTTCATCTTCGATGGGCAGCGTCTGCGTGCAGCCGACGAATGTTACGTTGACGGCGGTGTTTACGTGGATGTCATAGCCGAAGGCGGTCGATTCCGTCGCGCTTATTTCGGCGAAGATATAGTGCGGGGTGAAAACGCAGTCTCTTACCGTTACGTCGGCGCAGTTTCTGACATAAATGAAGCCGTTGTACGGCGCGCCGCCTTTGTCCGTTTCGCCTTCGACCGTATGCGTTATGCCCTCGAGCACGGTGTTTGAGCGCTCAACGGTAATGCTTCTGTAAAAATATGTGAAATTCCACGGTTTTTCGTTCGCTACTGTGTGAAAATGACCACCGCGAACCGTGAGAGTCGTTTCGTCGATGGGGTAGAGTCTCAGCGATGTTATTTCGTCATAGCCCCATGTCAGCGGCGTCGACGGGTCGATGTCGCCGTTTTCGTCGACGAGGATCGGCTCGCGGCGCGGATCTCCCGCAGAAGCGTGAATGCCCGTTCTGATATATGTTTTTGAATTGTTGTTTTCGATGACGGCAACGCATTTTTCGCCCGGCTTCACGCCGATGTTTGTCGCATCCTCCGAAAGAGGCGAAACGCCGTTAATTTCGCGTGCTTCCTCTGACGGCGCGATGCGGAAGATCGGCATTTGATATTTTCTGCTTGAGTCGACGGGAACACATCTGTCGTCGATTATGAACGTTGCGCCCGTCCAGTCGGTGTCGGTTTTAATGTCTATCTGTCTGCCGACGGAATATATCCAGATGTAATATGTCGCGCCGGACTCCGCGCGGATGGGAAGTCCGCGCTCGTTGGCGTAGTCGTGAGCCGCTTTTATCGCAAGAAAATCGTCATGCTCGCCGTCGCCGACAGCGCCGAAATCGCTGTATGAAACGTAGTCTTTTTCGGTTTCGGTCGGGGTTTCCGACGTTGTCGTCTGTTCTGTCGGGGCGGTCGACCCGGCTGATCCTGTAGCATCGGTCGATTCGGACTGCGTTGTCATCTCCGTTGAAGCAGGCAACGCTGTCGGCGACGAGACGTATGCTTCGGAAGTTGTGTTGTCGATCTTATCACCGCCGCAGGCGACCAAGCTTATTATAAATACAAAAACAAGAACAAGTGCGAAAAATCTTCTCATTTTGCCACCTTTTTACGATCGTTTACGATATAATTATACTATACATTATCTTTATCTCGCGGCGCGAGTCAAGTATAATTGCATAAATCGCCGCTGGCGCGGCGATTTATGCGGGAGGTATTATTTCTTTGCGAGAAGCTCTTTGATCTCTTCGAGGAGCTTTTCAGAGCGGAGCGTCGCGTCTTCGACGGCGACTTTCTTTGCTTCGAGAGCTGCCGCGGCTTCCTCTGCCGCTTTTTTCTCTTCCTCGGCTTTTGCTTTTTCTTCAGCCGCTTTCTTCTCGTTCTCGGCGAGCTCTTTTGCCTTGACTATGTTCTTTGCTTTCATTATCGCGCGGAGCACGCAGAAGATGCACAGAGCGACTATGACGAAATCAAGTATCGTCTGGAACCATGAGCCCCAAAGGATGGCGACCTCTGCAACTTCGACTCCGTCGACCACTGCCGCGGGTTTTATGACCGTTTTTAAGAGGTCGAGACTCGTGCCGCCCGTCAAAAGACCGATAATCGGGTTGATGATGAAGTTGACGAGTCCCGTTACGATCTTACCGAACGCGCCGCCGATGACGACGCCGACAGCCATGTCGAGCACGTTGCCTTTTGAAATGAAACTTTTGAAATCAGACCAGAAAGAACTCTTTTTTGCCATGATGTTTTTCTCCTTGTTATTAAAATTTTTTGCTTATTGATATTGTACACGAAAGAATCAAACTGCTTTGATTTTCGTGCTTTTCGATTCATTTAAGGGCGGAATTTCCGAGCGCGTCGATGCCTACTATGAGGGGAAAATCCTCGATCTCGAGCCGACGCACCGCTTCACAACCGAGGTCATCGAACGCGATGACCTCGGCTTTTTTTACGCATTTTGCGTAGAGCGCGCCCGCGCCGCCGATGGCGCAGAAATAGACCGCGCCGCGCTTTTTCATCGCGTCGACGACGCCCTCCGACCTTTTTCCCTTGCCGATCATGCCGGCAAGACCGTTTTCGATCAGCGTCGGCGCGAATTTGTCCATGCGCGACGACGTTGTCGGTCCGCACGAGCCGATGACCATTCCGTCTCTCGCGGGAGTCGGACCGGCGTAGTAGATCACCGCACCGTCAAGCGAAAACGGGAGCGGCTCACCGCTGTCGATAAATTTGCAAATGCGCGCGTGCGCCGCGTCGCGGGCCGTGTACACCGTTCCCGAAAGGAGCACTGTTTCGCCGGCGCGGAGCGTTTTCGCTTCTTCTCTTATATTTAACGTTGTTATTTTTTTCATCTGCTTCTGAACGCGTTTATCGCCGCCATCGTGTTTTTGAAGAATTTTTCGATCTTATCGTCGAGCGTCGATGTTTTCTTTTCTTTGGACTCCGACTTTTCGGGTGACGACGGCTTTTCCTTGCATTCGGCGTCGATCGCCTTCGGCTCGGACGGCGCGCCAGGGAGCTGCATATACTCGATCTTATGCTCGAGTTCGGCGCTCTTCGCGCCTATTTCGCGCATAAAGCCCTCGAGGTGCTCTCGTATTTCGTTGACGAAAACGGCGACCTCCTCATAATAATCGCCCGCGGCGTTTTTATACTTGTCGCGGAGAGACTTTGCTTCATTTTCCGCGGCTGAGATTATCTCATTCGCCTGATTCTGCGCGTTTTCGACGAGCTCGTCGGCTCTTTGCATCGCGCCCGTCATGATCTGTTCGGCGTTCGAGTCGGCTTTTTGCATAATTTCGCTTATTCTTTCGCTGAGTTTATCGTGCAGAGCTTCGCTTTCGTTTCCGGATTCAATGCCGACGAGTTCGCCGATCTTTTCAAGCTCGGCGGCGCTTTGCTCGGCTTTACCGAGAGCTTCTTCAAGCTCTGCGACACGCTCGGAAAGTCCCATGACGGTATTTTTGAGCTCCGTTTCGCGCTGATTTGCCGCCGCGGTCTCGCTTTGCGCCGTAAAAAGCTCGAAACCGAGCTCGTCGAGCTTGCCCGAGAGCGTTTCTTTGGCTTTATTCTCGATCTCGAGTTCTTTTTCGAGGCGAGCGCGCTGAGTCCGGTAAAGTTCGTCTTTCGCCTTTATTTCGGCGCTCACCGCCGTTATGTATGCATTGACGTCGTTTTTGTTATAGCCGCCGATCGCGCTTTTGAAAATCGTATTCTTTTCGGACATGATGACCTCCGTTTTTGTAATTGCATTTTTATTTTATCATATAAATGTCTTTTTTTCAATGTGATTTTTTGAAAATATGTACTTTTCTGTGCGATTTTTCGTTGAAAAGGGCGCGAATCTGTGATACAATAGTGATGAAAGATAAAAAATCATCGAATCGGGAGAAAAAATGAAATTTTTCGGTCACTTGGCGACGATAATGCGCCACAGACATCAGGTTATGAAAAACTGTTTCAGATGCGGGCTGTACCGCCAGGGGCTTGTGCACGATCTCAGTAAATATTCGCCGACGGAGTTTTGGCGCGGCGTAAAGTATTATCAGGGAGGGCACAGAAGTCCGAACGCGCGCGAAAACGAGATATTCGGGTATTCGACGGCGTGGCTCCACCACAAAGGCAGAAATCGCCACCATTTCGAGTATTGGACGGATTACAACGTCAACACGCGGCGCATCGAGCCCGTGCCGATGCCGCGGAAGTATCTGATCGAAATGTTCTGCGACCGCGTCGCCGCGTCGAAGATATACAAAGGGAAGGACTACACCGACGCGACGTCTCTCGAATATTACACGCGGCGCGACGAGCGGCGCTTCATGCATCCCGAAACGGCGGATAAGCTCGAATTTTTGCTTCATATGCTTGCGGAAAAGGGCGAAAAAGAAACGTTCGCATATATCAAAAAGAACAGAAAAACGCTGTGAAGCGGTTTTTTGACAAAACATTGATTTTCTATTGCAAAAGCGTGTTTTTTGTGATATAATAACGTTTGCGGGATGTAAAGTCAGACCATACCGGTCGGGGAGATAGCGGTGCCCTGTACCTGCAATCCGCTACAGCAGGGATGGTGTCCGTTTATGAGGGACGCGCCTGTGCGGTCAGCGCCGTATAAACCGCGTGATGATAAGTGGGTCTTGTGCAATCGGCTGTCGTGAACCATGTCAGGTGGGGGACCAAGCAGCATTAAACGAATGTTGTCGATGTGCCACGAGGGTGCCTTCTTTGAACGAGGAGTGCGGTGGCGCGTGTATGCTCGTTTCGAGTTTACGGTGTATGGTCTGACTTTGCACCCCGCAAAACTATAATTTTGGGAGGTTTTTATGTATCAGGCGTTATACAGAAAATGGCGTCCGCAGACGTTTGAGGACGTTTACGGTCAGGAACATATCACCTCCATACTTAAAAGTGAGGTCGAAAACGAAAAAATAAGCCACGCCTATCTTTTCTGCGGCCCGAGAGGCACGGGAAAGACGACGTGCGCGAAGATAATCGCAAAGGCCGCGAACTGCGAGCACCCGAAAAACGGTAACCCGTGCGGCGTTTGTTCCGCCTGCAAACTGATAGACAGCGGGCTGGCGACCGACATTCTCGAAATGGACGCCGCGTCGAACAACGGCGTCGACAACATACGCGAGCTTCGCGACGGAGTGGTATACACGCCCGCCGAGCTGAAACACAGGGTCTACATCATCGACGAGGTTCATATGCTCTCGATATCGGCGTTCAACGCGCTGTTGAAAACGCTTGAAGAACCGCCGAAATACGTGATTTTTATACTTGCGACGACGGAGCTGCACAAAATTCCGGCGACGGTTCTGTCGCGGTGTCAGAGGTTCGATTTTCGCAGAGTAACGCTGTCGGCGCTGGTAGACAGGATGAAAACCGTGTGCGCGGGCGAAGGTATAACAGCCGACGACGAGGCGCTGTCTCTTATCGCGCGGCTGTCGCAGGGTTCGTTCCGCGATGCGCTCAATATGCTCGAATTCTGCTCCGGCCAGAGCAAAAACATCACCGCGGAGAACGCCGGGCGGCTCCTCGGTTCAAGCTCGACGCAGATGCTGCTTGACCTGTCGATCTCGATTGCCGGGGGTGACGTGGCGCGGGCGCTCGACACGGTAAATGAAATTTACCTATCGTCGCGTGATATTACGGTGTTCTGGCGGGAGCTCATCTCGTTTTTGCGCGATGTGTTGATTGCGCTAGTGACGAAGGGAAGTGTGTGTGAGGGAGACGCTGTGCGCGCCACGGCGGAGCATTTCGTTCCCGCGAAACTTGTTGATATAATTGAAGAATTCACGTCCGCGGAAGCGGACATGATGAGGACTCCGTCATCGGCGAAGTTGTACGCGGAGCTTGCGATAATCAAGACGACGGCGACGAGCGTCAAGGTCGATGAAACGTCGCTGGGAGAGCGCGTGTCGGAGCTTGAAAGCGAGGTCAAAAAGCTAATGTCCGGCGCGACGGTAAATTATATTTACCCACCCGAGTCGCCGAAAAAGCAAGAATCGGCCACGACTCCAACGCCGGAAAAACCGCAAGAAGATCTGCAAGAAGAGCCGAAACCCGAGGATAGAAAAAAGCCCGCGCAGAGCGGAAAAATCGAGTTCAAAAGCGTCCGCAACTGGCCTGATGTTGTCAGAAAGATCGCGCAAAGCGACGCTTCCGTTGCGCCGAATCTCTTCCGCGCGAAAGCGCTCACGGGGAGCGACGGACGGCTGTATATATTCTTTGACAACAGTT
>JAFXWT010000221.1 GCA_017542695.1 Clostridia bacterium | reverse complement strand
CAAGACGTTGTGTGCTATAATTGACGTAAAAACAAAACAATGGAGAGTAATATGGGATATATTCACAATCCGACGGAAAAATGGATGCGCGCGAGGTTTTTGCCCGTTGTTCCGCTCGGCGATAATCACTCGGCAATTTCGGGATGCGACAGGCATATCGAGCTTGCCCGACGCGCCGCGTGTGAAGGCGCCGTCCTTCTCAAAAACGAAGGAGATTTTCTCCCGCTTAAAAAGGGACAAAAAATCGCCGTTTTCGGCAAGGCGCAGATCGACTACGTCAAAGGCGGGAGCGGATCGGGTGGAGTGCACACCGCATATGTCAGGAACATATACGAGGGGCTGAAAATGAAAGACGGCAAGGTCGACGTTTTCGACTCTCTGTCACTCTTTTACACCGATTACGTCGTAAATTCGCTCAAAAACGGCGGCAAAAACGGAATGCTGACCGAGCCGAAAGTGCCGACAGATCTCTTTTCCGCCGCGGCTGAATACGCCGACACGGCGATCATCACGATCTGCCGCTTTTCCGGCGAGGGCTTTGACCGCCATAACGACGACGAGCACAGATATTTCGACCTTGAAGACGGCGAGAGGGAGATGATCGCCGAGGTTCTCGCCCGCTTTGAGAATGTAATTGTTCTGCTCAACATCGGCTCGGCGATCGACACGTCGTGGATCAAGGAAAACGACAAGATCAAAGCGGCGATCGTTCTCTGGCAGGGCGGGATCGAAGGCGGTCTTGCCGCCGCAGATATGCTCGTCGGCGACGACGCGCCGAGCGGAAAACTTGCCGACACGTTCGCACGCAAACTCGGAGACTACCCGACCACCGCGGGATTTTTCGAGTCCGACGACTACGTCAGATACACTGAGGATATATTCGTCGGTTACAGGTATTTTGAAACGCTCCCCGGTATGCGCGAACGCGTCGTTTATCCGTTCGGATTCGGGCTGACATATACGACGTTTGAGTTTACCGACATTTTCGTTTTCGGAAACGGAAAAAAGATATTCGTCAGCGTCGACGTAAAAAACACAGGCAAAAGAGCCGGAAAAGAGGTAGTCGAAGTTTACTATTCAGCGCCGAAAGGCAGAATTTCAAAGGAGAGCATCGCGCTCGCCGCGTTTGAAAAAACGCCGACGATCCTCCCCGGCAAAACATACACCGTCAATATTTCGTTTATCGTCGACGATATGGCAAGTTACGACGATATGGGCGACGTCGAAAAAAACGCATACGTTCTTGAAAAAGGCGAATACAAATTCTACGTCGGAACATCTGTGCGCGATAATGTTTGCGTCGATTTCAGATACACGCTCGACAGCGACGTCATCATCAAAAAGACGGCCTCATACTGTGCGCCGAAAAAACTCGACAAACGCCTCCTCTCAGACGGATCGTACCGTGACGTGCCGAGCCGCACTGATGAAGAAAAGACATTCGCCCCCGATTATCACAGCGAATATGCTCCGCGCGATAAAGTGATAGAACTCTACGATGTCGACGAAGGGCGCGCGACTCTCGACGACTTCATCTCGCAGATGACAGACGAAGAAATGATGATCCTCCTTTCCGGAAAACCGGAAACGGGCGTAAGCGCGGGATGTATCGGCGGGCTTTTCAAATACCGCGTGATGCCGATAGCGACAGCGGACGGTCCGTCGGGAGTCCGCCTGCACTGGCAGCGCGGCGTTCGCCCGACAGCGTTTCCCGTTCCGACTGCCGTCGCAAGTTCGTGGAACACCTCCCTCTCCGAGCAGATCGGCGAGGCGATCGCCCTCGAATGCAAGGAAAACAACATACAGGTCTGGCTCGGCCCGGCTCTAAACATACACAGAAACCCACTCTGCGGAAGAAACTTTGAGTATTACTCCGAAGATCCGCTCATATCGGGCAAAATGGCGGCCGCTTCCGTGCGGGGACTTCAATCGCAGAAAGTCGCCGCAACACCGAAACACCTTGCCGCCAACAATAAGGAAACGAATCGCCTTGAATCCGACTCCGTAGTATCGGAACGCGCCCTGCGCGAGATATATCTGCGCGGATTCGAGATCTGCGTCAAAGAGAGCGCGCCGAAAACGATAATGTCGTCGTACAACCGCATCAACGGCGTTCACTCGTCGGAGAATGCAGAACTTCTGACGGGAATACTTCGCGGCGAGTGGGGTTTTGACGGAATGGTGTCATCCGACTGGGAAAACACCGCAATACATTACAAAGAGGTCAAAGCGGGCAACGATGTCAGAATGCCCGGAAATCAGGAGGGACTTCTTATCGGACCGTATCACGACGGACTCATCACAAGGGATGAAATGGCGTCGTGCGTGCGCCGCGTTCTCGAAATGATCCTTTGGATTGAATAAAGAAGTACAAAAAAGCTTGAAAACACAATGGTTTTCAAGCTTTTTGTTTTTTATCCGACCGGAATTTCACTCTCCGAGATACGCCTTCTTGATGGAATCGTTGTTCAAAAGTTCTTTTGCATTTCCCTCAAGGGCGATCTTCCCCGTTTCGAGCACATACGCGCGATCGGCTATCGAGAGCGCCTTTTTCGCATTTTGCTCAACGAGGAGCACCGTTGTGCCACTCTTGTTTATGTTCTTGATGATGTCGAATATTTCGTTGACGTACAGAGGAGAAAGTCCCATTGACGGTTCGTCCATGAGGATTATCTTCGGGTGAGACATGAGCGCTCTGCCCATGGCGAGCATCTGCTGTTCGCCGCCGGACAGCGTGCCCGCTATCTGATTCTTGCGCTCCTCAAGGATCGGAAAATGCTCATAGACCATCCTGATGGTCTCATCTATCTCGTTTTTGTCCTTTCTCGTGTAAGCGCCGAGCTTGAGATTGGAAAGCACGGACAGCTCCTGGAATATCCTTCTTCTCTCCGGAACGTGTGCCATTCCGAGCGAGACTATTTTGTGCGCCGGAGTTTTGGTCAGCTCGTGCCCGTCAAAAACGATGGAGCCGCTTTTCGCGCCGATAAGTCCCGTTATGGTATGGAGGATAGTCGTTTTCCCCGCGCCGTTCGCGCCGATAAGGGCGATGATCTCCCCCTCGTTTATCTCAAACGATACGCCCTTGATGGCTTGTATCACACCGTAATAAACGCTCAGATTTTCAACTTTAAGCATTGTTGCACCTCCTCGTCAATCGCCGAGATAAGCCGTGATGACTCTCTGATCGTTGAGGACCGTCTGGGGCACGCCATGTGCGAGCTCCGTCCCGAAATTGAGCACCGTCAACTCCTCGCAGATGCCCGCGACGAGCTTCATGTCGTGCTCGATCAGAAAAATCGTCACGTCGAAATTATCACGCACGAACCTGAT
>JAFXWT010000220.1 GCA_017542695.1 Clostridia bacterium | reverse complement strand
TTCGTGTAGTAATGTCTTCCTGCTTTGAAGGAGAAATCTCTTCTGTGCGTTGCGTGCTCGTACGTCTTCGCAAGCTGGATGCAGTCAATAGAATAATCAAAGGCGTTTGTAAACTTACGAAGACTCATCTTGCCGTCGGATGACCGAATGCTGTACTCGGGATCTTCGCGGTCAATCTGGTGCATCGCTCCATAGACGTCCTTTGCCTCGATAGCCATGATTTTCAATGACTTCATTAAACGTAAACTCCTTAACTTTGTTCTTCGACTTGTCTCATGTAGAATTTGTGGCGTCTTTTTAAGTCTTGCTCGTACTCCGCAATGGACTGCTCTTCACCGTCTTCTCCAGAATTCGATGTAAAACCGTCACACGGTTCATCGCTGCCGCACTGCTCGAACCAAATGCAATGCACGCAATCCCGTTCTCTCATCTTCTCGCTCCTTTCTTTGAGTGATTGCCGCCTCGTGTCGGCTTGTAAACAACCGGTTCGAGATCCCTACCGTCCGCAAGGTTGTCGAGCCATTGTTTAAGCAACGAGCGCATCCGAGCGCTCGGGATGTAAATCCAAACTTCTTCTCCGTTTCGGATCGCAGACCGGAAGATCCACTGGACGAGGAACGAAAGACCATATGTGTCGTTGTCTATCTCCGCGCCCCTCTCCGAATAGTACCTTGCTTCCCAAGGCCTCAAGAAGTTGTTCACGCAGTAAGCGAGGTATCGCCTGTCCGCGTACTCGTTCGAGGCTCGCTTGTTGTACGATACGAAACCACCGGCGTAACCCTTAGAGGAGAGAACCGACCTGAACTCTTTGAAGGTAGTCCACATAATCTCTTTACTCGGAGCGTGGAATACGTTTCTGAACAGGTTGATGAGGTTTTTTCTTAACTTTTCAAGGAACTCACTATCGACGTCCCGAATGTGATGCGAATAAGATGAGAACGATAGGTCTGTGCGCTTGGCACCAATGTAATTCAACTTCTTGTGTTCAAGAATGTGAATCTTGTCTCGAAGCTCCCGCGTTCTGTCCATCTCTTCCGGAGGACAGAAGGTGTAATCGCTTCCGTCTTTCTTAACCCCGATGTACTCATAGGGAACTTTGTACATATCAAAGAAGCACCGGAGCAGTTGGGCGTGGAAGAGGTACGTAAGCACGTACACATCGTCGAAGCACCCGAATAATTCAGGAGGTAGAGACCAGTAGTAAAACTGGTCGTTGTGGCTCAAGAGGTTCTTGGACTTCGAGAGCTTTACAGCCTCACTGAAGATGCCGTCGCCGTTCTTGTCTTGCTGTTCGTATTCTTCGTCGATCCAGCGAATAACACCGTCGTCGTCTTCGACGATGTTGGCACGGGCGAGCATATTGACGTCGCAGGGCTTAAATTCTGATACGCGCATAATGTCGACGGTCTCATCAAGAACCAAGACGTAATGCCCATTCTTAATGAGAGTCTTGACCTCTTCGGGGCAGCAGACGAACAGAGCGTGAGTGGTTGCTATATTGCGACCGGCGGCAAGCAAATCCCGTAGATCGGTCATTTTGGTCTTCCCGGAATCAAGTCCTCCGTCCGGCGTAACGAAGTCTCTGCTTTTGCACTTGTTCATTATGCGCGAGACTTCGGAGAGAAACTGCGTTACGAAGATGAACTTTCGATCGACGTTTTCGTTCATCATCCGTATGCACGCGGAAGTCTTGCCTGAGCCACACAAAGCATCACATACTTTAACGGTCATTTACAACTCCTTTCGAGCGAGTAAAAAATTTCATTTTTACCACCCCTTATGGTGGTAAAATGGTTTTTGACGAAACCCCGAAACCCCAGTAATCATCGGGCGAAACGGGATTTTGAAAATGTGTATTCCTAAAATAATAGAAGGGGGTTGAAACGCGTTTCAAAAATACCACTGTAATTGGCAAGCAATTGCCATACATAACTTTCGAAGCGCAGAGTCTCTTATCATTCCCGTAGGGAAGAGCGATCTTACTTATGATTGAGCTCTGTGCGTCCCCGCCTTCAGAGGGCGGGACGCACAACTGACGTTTAATCCGTCATTTATACCGTCATTTAATTCGGCATAAAGAAAGAGCCGTCCTTCTCTCAACGAAATGTTCTGACGACTCCCTACGGTCATTCGGGAACGTCATCCCATATTCGATTGATCAAAAGACGGCTCGAGTCGATACTACCTCTCGGCGTCGATATTATTATACACCCATATAGACAACTTGTCAAGAGGTTTTTGAATATTTTTTTGAAATATTTTTAAGATCTCGAAATTCCTCAGGTTTTATCGAGGATTTCTTCCTCTTTTTATTATATATATCGTCTTTTCGCGTAAAAACATCGCAGAAATCATCAGTATTTGCGGGATATTTCCGAGAAGAGCTCCGAGAAAAATAACGGCAAAAATCACGTCCCCGGAAGGGAAGTCGGAAGTCGGGAAAGAAAGGCGGAGAGTGGGGTGGGATGCCTCTGGGGGAAAGTCGGCGGGGTCGTTCTCCCGCCGTTGAAAGCCGCCCCCGCCCTCTATGTTATCAAGGCGAATTAGATAACATCACGCCGACCATCCCCGAACGGCGGCAAGCGGACGGACAGAGCCGCCGACCCCCCGAAAAGCCGCCCCCGCTTTTTTCGGTTTTTTCGCCCTCTCTCGCCCTCTCGCGCCGCCGATCCTCTCCCCCTCTCGCCCTCTCCCCGATCTCTCCCGCCCGATCTAAAAAAATCAAAAAAAGGGCTTGACAAGTTGAATAAATGGGTATATAATAGAGCCGTACCCCCGAAAACGCCGAACGGCGAAAAAATCAAAAACGGGGGGCAGAAACGGAGAAAAAGACAATGAAACAGACCACCACCACCCGCGCCGACCTCTTCCCGACCGAAAACGCCCGCTTTGCCGCGCTCCCTATGGAGAACGCCCGCCGCTTTGTCGCGTTTATCACGACCGCCGAAAAGGCGAAAGCGGACGAAGCCGCGAAAGAAGCGAAAACCGCCGCCCGTACCGCTGACAAGCGCGAAGCGACCGCCCGCGCCGCCGTCGC
>JAFXWT010000219.1 GCA_017542695.1 Clostridia bacterium | reverse complement strand
GGAGGATTCGTATATTTCGTGCGAGATGTCGAGCTTTCAGCTGATGACGGTCGACGCGCCCGTCGACGTCGCCGTCATTACGAACATCACCCCGAATCACCTGAACTGGCACACGGGGATGGACGAATATATCGAGGCGAAGGCGAGAATACTCAAATCAGCCCGCCGTGCGGTCCTCAACTACGGCTGTGAGATAACGAGGGAACTGGGGAAGAAGTGCGGCATACCCGTAACTTATTTCTCGAAGGATCCGATACCGGAGAGCGCGCTTGAAGAGAAGGACAGCCTCGTCACTCTCGACGGCGATGATATCGTAATGTTCGTAAAGCGCACCGGTGAGCGCCGCGTGATAATGAAAAAGAGCGACATACTGATCCCCGGGCTTCACAACTGCGAGAACTATATGGCTGCGTGCGCCGCCGTTTACGGCTCAGCGTCGGACGGCGATATAAGGGAGACGGCAAGGACCTTCGGCGGAGTGAAGCACCGTTTCGAGCTTGTGAGGATAAAGGACGGAATTTATTTCTACAATAGCTCGATAGATTCCTCTCCCACAAGGACGATCGCCGCGCTGTCCAATCTGAAGGACAAACCGATAAACCTTATCCTCGGCGGCTCCGACAAGAACATCCCGTACGATCCGCTCGGTGAGGCGATAGCGTCCCATGGGAACGTGAGGAGCGTCACCGTGACGGGGCAGTCAGCGCCGAAGATACTCGACGCGCTGGATAGGTACGGCGTCGCGGAAGAGGGTATCGCGGTCGTGCACGTCGACCCGTTCGACAAAGCGGTCATGAGCGCCGCATCGTTTGCGAAAGAGGGGGACGCGGTGCTTCTGTCGCCCGCCTCCGCTTCGTTCGACTCGTTCCCGAACTTCGAGGTCCGCGGAGAGAGATTCAAAGAGATAATCAATTCGCTGTAAAGAATAGAGAAGAGCGGACGCGATCGCGTCCGCTCTTCGTTTTTTCAGTCTTCAAATTGTTTGAACAAAACCGAGTATCTCGACGACCACGCTTCCGCGATAAGGGCGGCGCGGTCGATCTTTTTTTCCTGCGCCTCGACTTTTTCGAGCATCGGGCTCGTTCTCGGATGGCGCGGCGTGAAGACGGTGCAGCAGTCCTCGTAGGGGAGGACCGACGTGTCGAACGTGCCGATCTTTCGCGCGACGGCGACGATCTCCTCCTTGTCCATGCCGATGCACGGGCGGAAGACGGGGCGATCCGCGACGGCGTCCGTCACGCACAGGGCGGGGAGCGTCTGGCTCGCCACCTGTCCGAGGCTCTCTCCGGTGATGATCGCGGGGATGTCGTACTCCTTTGCGACCATTACCGCAAGCTCCATCATAAAACGGCGGAGCAGAAGGGTGAAATAGTCCTCTTCGCAGGCGTCGCGAAGCACTTCCTGTATGTGAGTAAGGGATATGACGTGGACTCTGATGCGTCCGGTATACTCCGTCAGCTCCTTCGCAAGAGTGAATACTTTTTCACGCGCAAGCTCGCTCGTGTACGGAAAGCTCTCGAAGTGGAGAGCGTCGATAAACATACCGCGCTTCGCCATCATATAGCCGGCGACGGGCGAATCTATGCCGCCGGAGAGGAGGAGCAGTCCGCGTCCGGAGGATCCGGGCGGGTTGCCGCCCGCGCCGCGCTCCTGACCCGCGTGGATGTACGCTTCGTCGTCGCGCACTTCGATCCTGACCTCGATCTCGGGGTCGTAAAGGTCGACTTTTATCTTCGGAACGACGGAGAGGATCGCGCCTCCGACCTCGGCGGAGATCTCGGGAGAGGTCAGCGGAAACGCCTTGTCGCTGCGCTTTGCGGAGCATTTGAAGGTTTTCGCCCCCGCGAGTTTTTCGGGCAGATATTCCTTCGCCGTGCGGACGATGTCGTCCATATCCTTGGCGGCGACCGCGGCGACGCTGACGCCGGAAAAACCGAAGACCTTCTTCGCCTGGGACAGCATTTCGTCAAGCTCGCCGTCGGAAATATCGGGGTCGACGGGCTCGATCTTGACCGTGCTCTGGCTGTACGTCACCTTGAAGCGGCCGATGGCGTCGGCGCGGCGCCGCACTTCCTTGAGGAGCATCGATTCGAATTTCGCCTTGTTCTGACCTTTGAGTATTATTTCACCGTATTTGCATAAAATTACTTTTTTCATTTTTCATCCTTGTCCGTGTTTTGCGCTTCGCGGTATATTTTTGACGTCAGAGCGCGTCCCGGCTTCGTCTTCAAAAGGAGGAAAACGGCGACGGCGCCGATGGCGTTCAGAATGTAGTCGTCGACGTCGAGAGATCCTACGCGAAAGAGGAGTTGCGCGATCTCGACTGCGACGATCGAGAGAGAAAGAATGAGGAAGAAGGGGAGAAAGAACAGGAAAAAACCTACATCGCCACCTATGATTTGGGGTATAGCGGCTTGAAAACCGAGGTTTCCTTTTTTCCTTCCAAAGGATATTCTCCTGAAATGCCCGTGCGGGCAGGATACAAATTCCTTTACTGGAGTCAAAACGGTAACCCGACAGACGGCATTATTCCCGCCGGGTATGCCGCGGATATTACGCTGGTTGCCGCGTGGGAAGTGATTACCTACCGAT
>JAFXWT010000218.1 GCA_017542695.1 Clostridia bacterium | reverse complement strand
CAAGAACACCGGGGTATATCTTATCCCGTCGGGCGAGTACCCTCCGAACTCGGTAGAGCTTCTCGCGGGAGAAGATATGCAAAGACTGATCCGCGCGGTAAGGGAAATGTTCGATTACGTCATAATCGACAGCGCGCCTCTCGGAGTCGTAACGGACGCCGCGGTGCTCGCTACCCTTTGCGACGGCGCGGTGATAATCCTGAACACGGGCAAAGTTCACTATAAACTCGTTCAGCAGGTCGTAAAGAAGCTGCAGAATACGGGCTGTACTATCCTCGGAGTGGTGCTCAATCAGTTGAACCACCAGTCAAACGGACGCTATTACGGCAAAAAGTACGGTTATTACCGCCGCTACGGCCGCTACGGTTATTATTACAGACGGTACGCAAATTACTATTATTACAACTACTACGAGCACGAATCTTCTAAGAAAGACTCCCGCGGATCAAAGCTCAAACATAAAAAAAGCAGTGAGAAGAACAACGAAAAACGAGGGTGAGATATGCGCCGCTTCACCGGAAAATTAGCCAGGCTGCTGCATCTCGAGCATTGGCAGATTATTATGATATTTCTCATCGTTTACGACGTGATCGTTGTAAACGGTGCGTATTTTCTCGCGTTGTGGCTGCGCTTTGATTTTCAGTTTTCCGCGATCCCGCAGTTATATTTCAATACGTGGAGAAACTTTGTTCCGATTTATACGGTCGTCTGCCTGATATCATTCTGGGGGCTGCGGCTGTACAAAAGCATCTGGAGATTCGCGAGCTTTCCGGAACTCGGTCGTGTTGCGGCGTCAAGCGTTGTTACGGCGACACTTCACACGCTGCTTATTACGGTCATATTTCAGAGGATGCCTATCTCTTATTATATCTTGGGAGCGGTTTTCCAGTTCGGATTCGTTCTCGGCATCCGCTTTTCATACCGCATCCTCAATGTGTTCCGTTCACGGCGTAAAACCCCCGAGGCGGGTCACCGTGTGATGCTTATCGGCGCCGGCTCCGCCGGTCAGATGATCCTGCGTGAGATGCTGAGGACGAAAGAAACCGACGACCGGGTCGTCTGTTTTATCGATGACAACAAGAACAAGTGGGGAAGGACGGTCGAAGGAGTCACGGTCGTCGGCGGCCGTGACGACATCATGTCCGCGGCGCAGAAATATAAGATCGACAAGATCTACGTCGCGATCCCGAGCGCCTCGCGCCGGGAGCTTCGCGACATCCTCAACATCTGCAAGGAGACCGGCTGTGAGCTGAAATCCCTTCCCGGCATGTATCAGCTGATCTCCGGCGAGATCTCTCTTGCAAAGATGAAGGAGGTCGATATAGACGACCTTCTCGGACGCGAGCAGGTAAACGTCGACCTCGAGGGGATCCTCGAATCTCTGCGCGGCAAAACCGTTCTCGTGACGGGCGGCGGCGGATCCATCGGCTCAGAGCTTTGCCGTCAGATCGCAAGGCATGAGCCGGATCTTCTGATAGTATTCGACATTTATGAAAACAACGCGTACGACATTGAGCAGGAGCTGAAAAGCGATCTGCCCGATCTTCACTTCGTCGTGGAAATAGGATCTGTGCGCGACACGCGCCGCGTAAACCAGATCTTCGACAAATATCACCCGGACTACGTTTACCACGCGGCGGCGCATAAGCACGTGCCGCTCATGGAAACGAGTCCGTGCGAAGCCATAAAGAACAACGTTTTCGGCACGTACAAGACCGCATACGCCGCGATGACTCACGGATGCAAACGGTTTGTTCTGGTCAGTACAGACAAGGCGGTCAATCCTACCAATATCAT
>JAFXWT010000217.1 GCA_017542695.1 Clostridia bacterium | reverse complement strand
GTTGCCGAGCGAGCTATATAGAGGTATCTTGAAAAGAACGCCGAGTATTTTTTCAAAAAGACTCGCAAGCATGAGAATGACGACGCCCGTCATCATGCGCGGTTCAGTTCTGTCTTGCCCGACCAAATTTCACACCTCCGTAATGGTAAATTTAATTTACGTACCTATAAATTCCCGTAACATCGACTTTTTTGGAACGTATTTCGACGGGATATCGGGCAAATACGAGCATTTTCTTTTGATTTGTCCGTAAAGTGCTATGTCAATCTCCGTCTCGTAATGCAGATATTCCAAAAGGTATTTTTTCATTACGAGAAGTTCATATTGCAAAAAAGTGTCTATGAAATAATCCGTGTTTTTCGCATTCGGGATGATGTGTTCGTCCTCGCTCGTCGTCACATTTTCCCATTGATGAATAACAGTCGTCACATTCGATCCGCGGAACTGCGTGTCGCGGACAACGCGACGGTAAAAGCGTATTTCTTTTGCGTTGAAAACGTACTCCCCGGCGTCAACGTCTTCAAAAAAGCCGAGATAGAGCGTCTTTCGCATTTCTTTCGGAATGACTTCCAGAATTTCCGGATAAAGTGCTTGAATTCCCTCGAATATGATCAGATCGCCGTCTTTCGGCTTATAAGGCGTGCATGACGTTCTTTTTCCATTGACGAAGTTGAAATGCGGCAGCATCGCTTTTTCCGACTTTGAAATTTTATTCACACACTCGGAAAAATATGCCATGTCGACAGCGTCGATAGATTCGATATCCACATTATGCTCCACGACGTATTCTCTGCTGTGAAAAAAGTCGTCGATGGAGATTATTTTCGCATTGAGCCCGTGCTTTTTAAGTTCGCGCGACAAGATGTGAGACGTTGTCGTTTTTCCCGAGCACGTCGGACCGGAGATCATCAAAAATCGCGGTCTGTCCGCCGCGATTTTATCAGCGACGGCGAGCACCCTGTCAGTATATTCTTTTTCGCAAAGCTTTACGTAATCCGCTTTTTCTTTTTCCGTACCGAAATCGGTTCTGAGTTTGATCATTGAGCCCCCGTATCACTCCATTTTGTGTTGTAAAAATCTATGATCTTGCACGCTTTTTCAGTGTTTGAAGCGTATTTGTTTTCCGCAATATATTCGTATGGATATTTGAATTCAAATATTCGCTCGATCAGTTTTTTGTCTGCCGAAACGAGCTTTGACACAGCCCCCGCGCCAACGGCGAAGATGCTGTGTATCTCTTCCATCATATAAATGTTGTATCGTCCCTCCGCGCCAGGCAAAGCGAATCCGACATTTTCGAGATTTTCAACGGTGTTTTTTTGTCGGTATATATAATAAGGTATGTAACCCGCGTTTTTTGCCGATGCCTGCGCGTAATCGACGCTTTTTGACGCGTCGCCGCTGCCCGCGGGATCCATCCCGCGCATTTGCTTTGCAAAATCCGCGGCGCTCTTGATACAAAGCGTGTGGAACGTGAGATTGTCGGGTCTGAGCTCGATCATCCTGTCGATCGTCTCCGAAAAACTGCGGAATCCCTCGCCGGGAAGCCCTGCGATGAGGTCGGTGTTGATGTGCGGAATACCCGATCTTTTCGCAAGCTCGAACGCCTCGAGAAACTGCTTCGATGTGTGATGACGACCTATTGCTTCAAGCACGTCGTCGTTGAGCGTCTGCGTGTTGACGCTGACGCGGGTCACGCCGCTCTCCCTCAAAATATGAAGCTTTTCCGCCGTAACGGTGTCTGGACGCCCCGCTTCGACGGTGTATTCCTCAAGTGTTGAAACGTCGATGTTCCTCATCACCGCGTCGGTAAGCGTTTTAAGCTGCTTTTCGTCGAGCGTCGTTGGTGTTCCGCCTCCGACGTATACTGTCGAAACGGTCAGTCCGAGTGATCTTATCGTCTCAAAGCACCTGTCGAGGTCGAAAATAAGCCTGTCAAGGTAGTCGTCGAGCATGGACAAGAGCTTTTTCGATGAAACCGAAACGAACGAACAATAGCTGCACCGCGACGGGCAGAACGGTATCGAAATATATACGCTGCACGAGCGTCCCGGCACTTTTGAAATGATCTTTTTTTCGGTCGCCGCGATGTCGGTCACAAGCGCCGCCTTTTTCGGTGAAACGAACAGTTCTTTTGAAAGGCAGGACCTTACTTCCGCCTTTGTTTTTCCGTCAAAAAGCTGCTTTAACGCTATCTTTGACGGGCGCACGCCGGTGAGGATGCCCCACTGAGGCGATATGCCGAAGATCGACTTCCCCGCCGCGAAAAACGCTTTTCCGACTGCTATCCTGTGCGCATCCGATATCGGCGACGACGCGGAAAGCTGTTCAGTCGCCGTTTTTTGAGAGTGCTTTCCGTCAAACGACAGCGATACGGTGGCAGTGACCGTATCATTATCTTCCGTCACGTTGACGTCGGCGCACGGAGATCCTTCCGGCTCCGAGTCGCTTTTTGAAAAGCGCGAGCCGGGAAAAAACAGCAGGCACAGCGTTTGAACGTAGTATTCGTTTATATTTCCATTTACCGTAAGTTTCATTCGGTTTTTCCTTTGTTAAGTAAAATTTCGCTGTCCATAATTATAGTCACGGGGCCGTCGCAGACCATGTCGATGGTCATATCCGCTCCGAAAACGCCGGTTTCGACGGGCAAACTTTTCCGCAGTTCTGAAACAAAAAATTCGTACAGCTCATTTGCGCGTTCGGGTCCCTCGGATGTGAAATAATCAGGTCTGTTTCCGTGCGCGTAATTGGCGTAAAGTGTGAAATTTGACACGACGAGCGCCGAGCCGCCTGTATCGACGACGCTTTTGTTCATCTTTCCGTTTTCGTCGCAGAAAATGCGGAGTTTTGCGATCTTTTCGGCAAGAGCGACGGCGTCTTTTTCACCGTCGCCGCGCTATACTCCGAGAAGTATCA
Organism: Clostridia bacterium; assembly: GCA_017542695.1. The sequence continues at coordinate 5,384 of JAFXWT010000217.1, read as the reverse complement.
TAAGTCCCGCGTTGCTCTTCCCTGTCGGCACGCCGTCCGAAACGACGCTCGAACGGAGTACTCTTTGTATAACCACTCTCATATTATTTTGAATAACCTCTCTTTACGTCAATGACGCCGTTTATCGAGCGCAGACGCGACACGATACTGTGAAGATGATTTACGTTTTTGCACGACACGGCAATATTGATTATCACGTCGCCGTCGCTCTTTTTCTTGGTGTTGACCTGAGTGATCGACACGCGCATGTCTGCAAGCGCTATGCTTATGTCGGCAAGCATGGAGATCCTGTCCTCGGTGAATACCTGAAGCAGCGCCTCGTATCTGTCGACGTGCTCCTCGATGCTTCCGCGCCGCCACTCGACCGTGACGAGACGATCTTTTTTCTTTTCCATATCATAAATGATATTCGGACAGTCGACTTTGTGTACCGAAATTCCGAATCCTTTTGTGATAAAGCCGACAATGGCGTCGCCGGGTAGCGGGTTGCAGCATTTTGCGAATTTGACGACACAGCCCTCTTCGCCGTCAACGATGACGCCCGTGCCGCCGCTGCTCGCCTCCGGCGCGCTGACGGTTTGTATCTGCGACGCATCGGTGATCGGCTCCGCCTCGGGAATGATCATTTTTTCATATTCGTCTCGCAGACGACCGGATATTTTACTGACGGACAAACCGCCGTAGCCGATCATGTTGAACAGATCGTCGGCGCTTCCCATTCCCATTCTCGCCGCGACGTTTGTCACGATTTCATTGAACTGATCGGGCGTGCATTTGCCGAAACGTTTGATTTCGTTGGTTATTTCGTCCTTGCCTGCGACGATGTTCTCGTCGCGTTTTTCTTTTTTGAACCACTGGCGAATTTTACCTTTGGCGTCGCTTGTTTTAGCGATCTTCAGCCAGTCGCGGCTCGGTCCCTTTGTCGACGACGACGTGATGACCTCGACGATCTCGCCATTGTGAAGCGTTCGGTCGATCGGAACGATGACGCCGTTGACTTTCGCACCGACCATCCTGTTTCCGACGTCGGAATGTATGCGGTACGCAAAGTCGATGCAGTTCGCGTCCTGCGGGAGCGTTATAACGTCGCCTCGCGGCGTGAAAACGAACGTTTCGTCTGAAAAGATGTCGATCTTCAGCGCGTCGATAAAATCGTCGGGATCAAGCGTCGACGACTCGTTTTCGACGAGCTTCGATATCCATTCGAGCTTCTGGTCGAGTTCAAGACCGCCTTTGTCGCCCGATTTGTATTTCCAATGCGCCGCGATACCGAATTCGGCGATCTGATGCATTTCCCACGTTCTTATCTGTACCTCAAACGGAATGCCGTCGCGCCCGATGACAGTAGTGTGCAGCGAACGGTACATATTCGGCTTCGGTATCGAGATGTAGTCCTTGAACCGTCCGGGAATGGTGTTGTACATCTCGTGGATAATACCGAGCGCGGTATAGCATTCAAGCTCCGTGTTAACAATGATACGCACGGCATAAAAGTCGTAGATCTCATCAAAGCTCTTGCCCTGCTTATACATTTTTCGGTATATACTGTAAACCGATTTTACGCGCCCTTCAAGCGAACAGTTGATGCCGTTTTCCTCGAGCTTTGCAGATATCTGCTTTTTCGTATTCTCGATAAAATCCTGATTCTGCCCGAATTTGCGGTCAATATCTTTCCTGACCGCCTCGTATCCATTCGGATCGAGATAAGACAGCGATTCGTTTTCAAGTTCCTGCTTGACTCTTTGCATACCGAGACGGTGAGCAAGCGGCGCATAAACGTGCATCGTTTCAAGCGCGATGCGGCGGCGCTTTTCCTCGGGCTGCGCGTCGAGAGCACGCATATTGTGGAGTCTGTCGGCAAGCTTTATGAATATTACGCGCACGTCCTTTGCCATCGCAAGAAACATTTTGCGAAGACTCTCCATGTGGATGTCTTCCTTGTCTGCGAACTTGAGCTGAACGAGCTTCGTAAGTCCGTCGACGAGTTCCGCGACCTGCGCGCCGAACTCGCGCTTGATCATCTGGAGATCGACTTTGTCGGCGCAATCTTCAAGCGTGTCGTGAAGGAGCGCCGCGCATATCGAGTCGGTGTCAAGCCCGAAATCCACGACGATCTCGGCGACGGCCACGGGATGGCAGATGTATTTTTCCCCGCTTTTGCGGAATTGCCCCTCGTGCAGCTCTCGCGCGAATTCAAATGCTTTTTTGATCTTTTCGATGTTGTACTTTTTGCCCGATTTTTCAAGCGATACAACAAGACCGTCAATATTATCGTTCATTTTTCACTCAATTCCTTCATTATCGGCGTTTGAGCAAGATCACATTTTCCGTCGACCTTGTTGAGTCTTATCTTCATAAGCAACGGACGCGTCGGATCGTATTCCATGTCAATTATCCCCGCCTGATACAACGCCTTCAATATCACGGCGAGCTTTATATACGAAAATTCCGGAAAGCAAAGCGCGAACACTCTGAAATCCACCTTTTCGGATTCCACGTTCTTTATTTCCGAATAGACTCTGATGAAATCGTCTCTTTCGGGAACATCGCATTTTTCGACGAGCGACGCGTCTTCAAGGACCGATTTTACGCTTTCGTATTCGGCGTTCACACGCTCCTTGTCGCGCGCTGATCTGTCGATGTCGCGCACAATCAGCTGTACGTTCTTATTTCCGCGGAATTCATTTATGTCGATACTGCAAACGACGTCGACCTCGTCTCCGACGATAAATCCCTCGCTCGAAAGATTATTGCCGAAAATAACGGCATACATATCGTTTTCGCCGCGGCGCAGCATCATTTTCGTGTGCTTTCCGCTGCTGAGAACGGTAAGCTCGGTAATCTTCGCGCCGCGCAAAACGAAAAGCGGAACGGGATTTCCTGCGCCGTACGGCTCGAGAAGAGATATTGCATCCGCTGTCTTTTCCGTAACGTTTTGTTCGGTGATCTCCGTTTCCACGTCGAGCATCATCGAGCGCTCGATCTCGCGGTCAGTTTTCTTTATGTATTCATTCAGTCTGCGGCGCAGCTCATCGACGTTCTTTTCATCGACGGAAAGTCCTGCGGCGAGAGCGTGACCGCCGAATTTCGACAGAATATCCGAGCAGCTCGCGAGCGCTTCGACTATATTGATCCCCTTGACGCTACGAACCGACCCCTTGCCGATGACGCGCCCGTTTTCGTCGGGAGCAACGCCCTCGAACGATATGAGCACCGACGGCACGCCGAATTTTTCGGTCAGACGCGAAGCGACTATACCGATAACGCCGTGGTGCCAGCTGTCGCTCGCAAGAACGATGACGCTGTCCTCACCCGGCTTATAGACAGAACAGATCTGATCGAACGCCTCTTTGTATATTACGTTTTCAAGCTCCTGACGTTCGCGGTTTATCGCGCAAAGCTCGTCGGCGATGACGTCCGCTTTCGCGGGCGAATCTGTCAAAAACAGCTTTACAGCGCGTTCCGCGCTGCTTATCCTGCCTACGGCGTTGATTTTCGGCGCTATCGTAAAGCTGATCGTTGACGACGTGATCTTCTTAGGCGAATTGCCTCCGATTATACCCGACGCTCTGAACAGCGCGCGGATGCCGACGTGTCTGACATTCTGGAGCATACCGAGTCCGAGATGAACGATTATTCTGTTTTCGCCCACAAGCGGCATAACGTCGGCTATCGTGCCTATCGTCACGATGTCGATATAACGCTTGCACATATCCTTGATCGTGTAAAGGTTATACTCGCCGCCGTTGACATAGTCAAGCTCGAGCGCGCAGATAATCTTGAACACAACGCCGACGCCCGAAAGCTCTTTGAACGGATACCCGCAGTCGGGGCGCTTCGGATTGACGACCGCGTCGGCAAGAGGAAGTTCGGGACGGCATTCGTGGTGATCCGTCACGACTACTCTCATCCCTATCGACTTTGCGTAAGCGACCTCGTCGATCGCCGTGATACCCGTGTCGACGGTAATTATAAGATCGGTGCCGCGCTGCTTTATTGTATCGAATGCGGCGGTGTTGAGTCCGTATCCCTCGCCGTCGCGCGTCGGTATGTAGTAATCGACGTTCCCGCCGTGCTCGCGCAGATACATATAAAGCACCGACACCGCCGTCACTCCGTCGACGTCGTAGTCGCCGTATATCGTGATCTTCTCATCGTTTTCAAGTGCGCCCTTGATTATCGAGACCGCCTTGTCGATATCCTTCATCAAATAAGGATTATGGAAGAAAACGTCAGATTTCTGCATGAACGCGCGCGCCCCGTCCTCCTCGGTATATCCTCGATTGATTAGAAGACGTGCGCAGATCTCGTCGATACCGAGTACGTCGGATAACCGTCGCGTCAGTTCTTCGTCCTGAACGAGTACGTTCCATTTTTTGCTGTCAAACATCTATTGCTCCTTAAGTTTTTATTTTTCTCTCTCATATCGCGCCATTATCTTCAAGGCGCAGTTGATGCCGTCGACGCCGGCGCTCGTGATGCCGCCGGCGTACCCCGCACCTTCACCCGCGGGATAGAAATTTTCATATCCCAAAGCGAGAAAATCATCTCCGCGCGGTATACGCAACGGCGACGACGTGCGCGTTTCGGGCGCAGTGAGCACCGCGTCGTGCGACGCAAATCCGGGGAGCTTTCTGTCAAAATCGTAAAGCCCCTCTTTCAGTGATTCCAAAACAAATTCCGGAAAGATTCCGTCAAAATCCGAAATGACGACTTTTCCGCCCATATACGTCGGCTCGACTATGCCAAATCTTTCGTGACGCGTCGCGCCGAGAAATCTTCCGACCGTCTGCGCGGGAGCCGAATAATCCCCGCCGCCGACTCCAAACGCGCGCCGCTCGATATTTCTTTGAAAAGCGACAGCGCCGTTTATGTCGCCGCCGTAGTCCTCGGGCAAAACGGAAACGGCTATCGCGCTGTTGGCGTTTTTGCCGCTGCGTTCGTGGTCGCTCATTCCGTTCGTCACAACGCCTCCGTTCTCCGACGCCGCGGCGACGACCGTTCCGCCGGGGCACATGCAGAAAGTATAGACTCCGCGCCCGTTTTTGCATTTGTGTGAAAGCGAATACTCGCCGCGCGGCAAAAGCGGGTTCCCCGCCATATCGCCGTAAAGCATCCTGTCGATATCTTCCTGTAAATGCTCGATTCTCACTCCGACGGAAAACGCCTTCGGCATCATCGTAACGCCGCCGCCCGACAAAACATCAAACGTGTCTCTCGCGCTGTGACCTATCGCGCTGACGAGAACGCCGCAGCCGATCTCCCCCGCTGTAGTCTTTATCGACCTGATCCTGCCGCCTATCGCGTCAAAACCGATGAATTTCGTGTTATAGTGTATCTCCCCGCCGAGCGAAAGAATCTCTTTTTCAATTCCGCTGACGACC
>JAFXWT010000026.1 GCA_017542695.1 Clostridia bacterium | reverse complement strand
GCGCTGACGGCGTGTTCCATTTCGCAGGCATCCGTTTCCGCAACGCTTTTCTCGACTCCGAGGCTGATGAGCAGATCTCGAATCGTGCGGTTACGCTCTATCGTTTCATCAGCGAGCAAAAGACCTTTTTCGGTCAGTTCGATGAGGTGATCTTTTCCCACTGTGATATAACCTTCCGCCGCAAGACGCTTTACGATATTGGAAACGGTCGGCTTCGACACGCCGAACGCTTCGGCGATGGCGATGCTGCGGACCGTACCGTTCTTCTTTTGTAAGATGCGTATCATTTTCACGTAGTCTTCCGTTGTCTTTTTCACGAATCACCCTCCTTATTCAGCCGGATCACCGCGACGGCGCAGGGGATCCTTCCGCGTATCGGAACGACCGTAACGTCGTCAAATCCGTTCTCTGTAAAGAAATCCTTATAACTGCTTTCGGTAAACTGCCGTTTGAAATCCGCTCCGGCTTTTCCGACGGTCTTTGCAAAAGCGCTCGTTTTGCCGTTCTTGTCCCTGTTCATATAAGTCGGAACGATCAGCGTACCGTCCTGTCGGCACACACGGGCAAGCTCGGACAGCGCCTTTTCCGGCTCATCGAGCAGATGGATCACGTTTGCGGCGACGACTTTATCAAAGCTGCCATTCGGTTCATCCAAAGAAAGGATATCGGCTTTCCGTAATTCGACGTTTGCGTATCCGGCGCACTTTTTCCTCGTTTTCTCAAGCATTTTTTCCGAAAAATCGGTAGCGACAAGTTTTTTGCAGCGCGTCGCGATGACCGTACTGAGCATTCCCGTCCCGCAGGCGCATTCAAGCACCACGTCGGACGGTGAAATCAAATCTGCGACGACGGTTTTCAATTCTTTGTGTACTTTTCTGTTGATGACGTTTGCGAAAACGTCGTAAACGCCGGCGACTCTGTCCCAAAACATATTTACACGCTTTCTGTTCTTTCCCGGCACATCGAGTCAAGCTTCAGAAGCGACAGCATAACGCCCTCACTTTCTCGCGATGATCGTGATCCACGGCTTGCCGTTATAATGATCGGACCTGACGTCGGAAAAGCCCGCCGCCGTCAGCGCCTCCGATATTTCTTCGGCCGTGTAACACTTCATCCCGTCGATGATCTTTTCGTACTTCCGGCTCGTTTCATCCATGCCGTCGGATTCGTTGCAGATCATGAAAAAGCCGCCCGGCTTCAGTATTCTGTACACTTGGGCAAAGCAATGCTCAATACCCGGCCAGAAATAGACCGTTTCAAATGCGGTTGCAAGGTCAAACGCACCCTCCTCGAAAGGAAGCTCGGCAACGTTGCCGCAAATCACGGCGCATCTGCCCGCCGCGATCATATCCTTATTGAGCGTCTTTGCCTTTTCGACAGAGACGGGTGAATAATCGAGCGCGGTGATCTTCGCCTTCGGATAACGTTTCAACAGTTCCGCGGTGTTCCGTCCGCCGCCGCAGCCGAGCTCGGCGATATTGGCGGGAGCGATCCCTGCAAGGTGCGTCATCCCCCAGTCGGCGAGCTTCGCGTGGCCGCCGTTCATTCCGTTTACCATCATTTTACCGAGGAAGCCCTCCGGCTTTCTTGTCTGATTCACATACTTCTTGAAAAGTCCCATTGTGATGTTTCTCCTTTACCTGTTTACACCAATCAACTTAAACAATCCGCTAACCATTTTTGCTTGAATACTTGCCATACCGAT
>JAFXWT010000216.1 GCA_017542695.1 Clostridia bacterium | reverse complement strand
TTTAATTTATTCATAAGAAATCTCGCATTTTCTCTCGAAATCGTCGATTTTCTGCTTTGTTCGGTCATGTCGGGGAACGAAAAACTTTATAAAATAATGTTGAAATTATTCCCGATATGTAGTAAAATAATTAAGTAATGTTCAAAATGGGGGATAATGCCGTGATCGAAAAGGTGCGCGAGATAAGCGACAGATACAAAAGCATAGAACATAAGCTTCAAATGCCCGAATATATTAACGACCGCGAGCAGTATCTTTCGCTGATAAAGGAACTGAACAAACTCGAGCCGATATCGAAAAAGTACGATGAATATATTTCGTGCGTGTCAGCCATCGACGACGCAAGGGAGCTTATCGACGATGGAGATGAGGAAATGCGCCTGATCGCCGAGGAAGAGCTGAAAACCGAGACGGCGCATCTCGAAAAGATCGAATACGAATTGAAGATCCTGCTTTTGCCGAAGGACGAAAACGACGACAAGAATGTCATTCTTGAGATCCGCGCGGGCGCAGGCGGCGAGGAGGCGGCGCTGTTCGCTTACGACCTTTACAGGATGTATTCGATGTATTCTTCGTTTGTGGGTTGGAAATTTCAGATGCTTGACGCGAATGAGACGGAACTCGGCGGCTTCAAGGAGGTGTCGGTTTCCGTGTCGGGCGCGGGTGTTTATTCGAAACTCAAATTCGAGAGCGGCGTTCATCGCGTCCAGCGGGTGCCCGAAACCGAATCTCAGGGGCGCATACAGACGTCGACAGTCACCGTCGCCGTTCTTCCCGAAACGGAGGACGTCGACATCGTGATAAGCCCCGAGGACATCACCGTCGAAACTTGCAAATCGAGCGGCGCAGGCGGTCAGCACATCAACAAGACGGAGTCGGCGATACGCATAATCCATAAGCCAACGGGGATCGTCGTCGGATGTCAGACGGAGCGAAGCCAGCTTCAGAACAAAGAAACGGCGATGAAAATGCTCCGCGCGAAGCTGTACGACATCGAAAAAACGAAGCGTGACAGCGAGATCGCGTCGAGCCGCAAAAGTCAGGTCGGAACGGGAGATCGCAGCGAGCGCATCAGAACGTACAATTATCCGCAGGGGAGAATAACCGACCACCGAATTGGGCTGACGCTTTATTCGCTCGACAGCTTCATGAATGGCGACATTTCATCAATGATCGAAGCGCTCGTCTCCGCCGACACCGCGGAAAAACTGAAAAACGGGATTTTTGAATGAATACAGAATACGTAAAACTTGATTTATCTATGCCTCTCGACGCGCAGCTGACAGCCGCCGCCGAGGTCATAAAGCGAGGCGGGCTCGTCGTTTTTCCAACGGAGACGGTGTACGGGCTCGGCGCGTCGGCGCTTGACGCGGGCGCTTCGCAAAAGATATACGCAGCAAAAGGCAGACCGAGCGACAATCCTCTGATAATTCATATTTCTTCGCCCAAGGAAGCGGAAAAATATTGCGTTACAAATGAAAAATATTATCTCCTCGCCGAGAAATTCCTGCCGGGACCGCTGACGGTGATCATGCCTAAAAAAGAGATCATTCCAAAGACGGTCACGGGCGGGCTCGACACAGTCGCGGTCAGATGCCCCGAAAACGAGGCGGCGCGCGCTCTTATCAGACTTTCGGGCGTACCGATCGCCGCGCCGAGCGCCAACATCTCGGGCAAACCGAGCCCGACGAGCGCCGCACACGTAAAGGAAGATCTTGATGGCAAGGTCGATATGATCGTCGACGGCGGCGAGTGCAGGATAGGGCTTGAATCGACTATCGTCAAGCTCGACTGCGACGGAGCTACGCTTCTTCGCCCCGGCGCGATAACGCCCGAAATGCTCGAAGAAGTGCTCGGTAAAATAAAACTCGACGGCGGTATAACGAAGAAAAACGAAACAGACGCGGCGCCTCTCGCGCCCGGAATGAAATATAAACATTACGCGCCGCGCGCTCAGGTTTATCTGCTGAAAGGCAAGCGAGGCAAAATCAAGGAGTTTATCAAAGAAAAAATCGCCGAGGACAAGCTGACGGGCGTGCTTTGCTTTGACGAGCTCGTCGATGAAGTCGGCGGCGAGTACACGTTCCGCTTCGGCAGAGCAGACGACGGCGCGTCGCACGCAAAACTCTTGTTTAAGGCGCTCAGATACTTCGACGAAACAGGGGTAAACAGAATTTACGCTACCGCCGTCGGCACGGATGGTATTGATCTTGCGACATATAACCGTATGTTGAAAGCGTCGGGGTACACGATAATCGAGATCGAATAAAATTCAAGGAGGTCGCCGTGAAAATCGGTCTTACGGGAAGCTCGGGAAGCGGAAAAAGCACCGTCGCCGCCATGTTTCTGGCGATGGGGTATAAAATCGTCGACTGCGATAAGATTTCGCGCGAGATCGACTCTCTGCCCGAATACAAAGCCGCTGTGCGCAAAAATTTCGGCAACGGAGCTTTTGACGACAACGGCGGCATCGACCGCCGCGCGCTCGGAATGATCGTTTTCGGAAATGACGCATTGCTTGCAAAGCTGACTGAGATCAGCCACCCGATCATCATCGCGCGCGTTATGGAAGAGATCGAAAAATGCGGAAACGCCGACGTCGTCATCGACGCGCCGCTTCTTTTTGAAAGCGGTCTCGATAAGATATGCGACACGACGATCGGAGTCGTCGCAAGCGCGAAGTTACGCGCGCGCCGCGTTTCCCGCCGCGACGGAATAACGGTAAAAGACGCCGCGCGCCGCGTGTCTTTTCAGAAAAGCATTGATTTTTACAAAATGAACTGCATACATATTATAGAAAACAACGGCACGACGGAAGAACTCGAAAAGAAATTCGCCGCCGTTGCCGAAAAGATGAAACCGGGGAGAAAAAAACGTGAGTGAGCGTCGTTCCTCAACCAAAACACTGATCATACTCGTCGTCGTCGCGGCGGTCGTACTTGCCGTTGTTCTTGCGCTGACATGGGACGTGATCTTCAGGAGCATCGAAAAAACGGTGTATCAGCGCGAATATTCGGAATATGTCGTAAAATATTCCAAAGAATTCGACGTTGACGAAAATCTCGTCTACGCCGTCATAAAAGCGGAAAGCGACTTCGACAAAGACGCTGTTTCGCCGTCCGGCGCGCGCGGACTTATGCAGATAATGCCCGAAACGTATCTTGTCGATATCTGTACCGCTCTCGGCACTCCATCGGACGCAGACGCACTGTTCGATCCGGAGACCAACATCCGCGCGGGGACTTATTATTTGTCATATCTGATAAATCATTTCGGTTCCGTGCGCTCGGCTGTCGCCGCTTATAACGCGGGGATCGGCCGAGTCAGAGAATGGCTCGGTAACAAGAGCTTATGCGACGCCGACGGAGAGCTGATGGTCGACACCGTGCCGATCGCCGAAACGCGAAGATACATTACGACCGTCGAGTATAATTACGCGGAGTACACTGAGCTTTATCCGCCGACGCCGCCCGAACAATTACCCGATGAGGACAAGCCCGGGGGAGATACGCCCGAGGCGCTTTATCTGACCGAGGGCGAGGTATATCTTCTCGCCGAAAAATACGGAAAGCGCTACGGAGTTGACCCGTGCCTCGTTTTAGCCGTGGCAAAGGTGGAGAGTTCGTTCAACGCGCATGCGCTGTCAAACTCGAACGCGATGGGGCTGATGCAGATAAAACCTTCCACATACCTCGGAGACATTCGTCCCGTGATCGGTTCGTCGATTGATGAAAATGTGCTTTACGACGCGGAAACGAACATTAAGAGCGGAGCGTATTATCTGTCGTGGCTGTTCTCGCGCCTCGGCGGAACAAGGGAGGTAGTCGTCGCGTATAATTACGGGATCGGGAACGTTTTTCGGTTGCTTGAAAACGAGGAATACTCGACGGACGGCAAGACGCTCATATACGACAAAATACCGAACAGCTCGGCAAGATCTTATCTAAACGCCGTAATGAGATATTACGAAGGATACAAATCCGTTTACGGCGAAAAATAATAATTGAAAATAATTAAAACGGAGGATATAACAATGCCAAAAAAAGAAACAAAATCGAAAGCCGCGGAGCTTGCCGAAAAGCTTTGCTACAAGGCGCCTAACACCTATGACGTGATGAGCGCAGACGAGGTGCGGAAGGCCTATGACTACTGCGAGGATTACAAGAAATTCCTTGACAACGGCAAGACGGAGCGCGAGTGCGTGACGGGCGCTGAAAAAATGCTCGCCGACAACGGATTCAAGCCCTATTCGCTCGGAGACAAGGTAAAGGCGGGCGGAAAATATTACTACAACAACCACAAAAAATCGCTCGTCGCTTTTGTGATCGGCAGTGAATCTCTCGAAAAAGGCGTCAACATCAGCGCGTCGCACATTGACTCGCCGCGCACGGACTTGAAACAGCACCCGCTTTACGAGGCGGACGGTATGGCGTTCTTCAAGACGCACTACTACGGCGGTATCAAGAAATACCAGTGGACGACCATTCCGCTCGCGCTTCACGGCGTTATCACGAAAGCAGACGGCGAAACGATAGATTTCGTCATCGGCGAAGACGACAGCGACCCCGTTTTCTACATCGACGATCTTCTCCCGCATCTTGCGGCGGACCAGATGAGAAAATCACTCGCGGACGGTATCACGGGCGAGCAGCTGAACATTCTCGTAGGATCGCGTCCTTACG
>JAFXWT010000215.1 GCA_017542695.1 Clostridia bacterium | reverse complement strand
TGGAAAAGACCTGAATGGTCTTTTCAACCTCCAAATAACATAATATGCTCAAAACATCTTGCATTTTTCAAAATACTGTGGTAAAATATAAATAACTATTACTTGAAAAAATCAGTCGGGAGCTTTTTACGGAGGCAAAAATGAACAAAATGGAATTTGAGAATGTTTCTTTTGTGATCGACGGTGAATATTCCGTAAAGAAATACAACGCCGAGTCGAAAAATGCCTTTCCGAAGATCGAACGCGGTGCTCACTGCTACGAGGTGATACGAGGCAATTCATTGCCTTGCCCCGACTGCCCACTGTTTTCAAAAGATACAAAGGGCAACGTCGCCTACAAATCGCCATACAACGGCGAGTTTTATTTTGCGACGTTTGCAAACATCCCGCTTGACGACGGGAAAGATGGATTTGTCGTTTCCGCGAGCAAGAAAGACCCCGATCTGATCGCAAGAGATCACGAATGCGAGCTTCTTCGCCGCAAAGCTGAGATATACCGAATGGCGAATTACTATTGCGCTTGGGGATATTTTGACGTTAATCTCACAAAAGACCTGATAACATCCGATATAATCGAAGTCGTAGACGAAGTTGAACACATCATCGACATGAGTCTGAGAGGTTTTACAAAGCCGCTGATATACTCCGACTACGTCAAGTGGTTTCACGACGTTAAGATCGTTTCAAAGCACGACGAATACAAGGACATGACAGACAGAGAAAAGCTCCTTGAACGCTTTGAAAAAGGCGAGAAGAATTTTGAACTCACATTTCGCACGCGCTCGACGTCGGGACAGCTCACGTGGCACAGACATAATATGTATTTGTACCGCGATACGAAAAGCGACGACGTGCTGGCGATATACGTTTTGCGCGACATTGCGTTCAAACTTGATCGCGACGAGGTCACAAAACGAAACGAGGATGTTATGCGAATCCTTGCGAGCGAGTACGCTACGGTGCTTTACGTCGATCTTGAAAGCGAGATCGTTTCGTTCTGCAATCTGCCGCAGATCGCGGATCAGGGATTCAGGAACGCTATCCGCAACATGAAATATCCGGATCTGTGGAGATACTACATCGAGCAGAGAGTGAAAAACTCGGACGCGGAACGTCTTTCGGAGCTTGTCAACGGCGATTTTCTGAAAGAGTATTTCAAAACGAAAAAAACGTATACATACATTTTCCGCGTCGGTACGGAGAAAGAATTCAAGTATTTTGAGATCAAAGCCGTCAAAACCGAGGATGGGGAGCCGAAGTCGCTCGTTGTCGGTATCGCCGACAAGGATGAGATGATCCGCACGCAGCAGGAACAGCAGAAACAGCTTGAATCTGCGCTCGTCCTCGCGCAGAAAGACTCGCTCACGGGCATTCGCAACCGCACGGGATACGATATCGAAGAGAGGCGGCTCAACTCCGAGCTTTCAAAAAAGACGCTCAAGGAATTTGCGATCGTCATGTTCGATGTGAACGGGCTCAAAGACACCAACGACCTTTTCGGACACGAAAACGGCAACCTTCTTCTTAAAAATTCGTGTAAGCTGATATGCGATATTTACAAGCATAGCTCTGTTTTCAGAATAGGCGGAGACGAATTTGTGGTGACACTTACGGGCGAGGACTACAAAAACCGCGACAAACTACTTGATAAAGTAAGAAAAACAGTGGAGCGCAACGAGAAAAAAGGTGCGCCGATTTACGTAAACGTATCTATCGCGAGCGGAATGGGCGTTTACGATTCTGATACCGACGCTGACGTTGACGACGTGCTCCGCCGCGCTGACACGCTGATGTATGAAAACAAAGCGGAAATGAAAGCAAATCGGGACGCGCGGATCAAAACCTGAGAAAAGTAAAATAGCGCCGCCGCGCTTGAAGCGCGGCGGCGTTATTTTGCTCACATGTGAGCGTTATATTTCAACTGTCATGCCGTCTTTTGCGAATACGGAGTTCTCGCAGATCCCGCGGATGTTTTCTTCTTCGCGGAAAAGCTCCTCGTCGGTCGCTTGCGGGCTATGATGAGTAACGATGAAGCGACAGCCGAGCTTTGCCGCTATCTCGGCGCCGACTCTTGCCGTCGAATGTCCCCACGTTGAGTGGATGAGAAATTCGTCGTCGCTCATCGCGCCGTCGTAGATCAGAAGATCGCATCCGCGCGCGAATTCGACGAGCTTTTCGTCATATCCGTGCAGATGATTGAAATCGAACGCGGTGACAATGCGCTTGCCGCCATATTCAAAGCGGAAAAGCGTCGCGCCGCCCGGGTGGTTCGACTCCATCGTATTTACCTTGACGTCGCCGAGCGCAAACGACGACGGCATATCGAAAAATCTCGCGCATCCGAACATATCGGGCGAAACGGGCCACAGCGGTTCGGTCATTATCCGATCGACCGCGTCGGAAACGGAAACGCCTGAGCGCGTTTTTGCGTAAACGTTAAGCTGTCTGCCCGCAAACTCTGGAATGATCGTGACGAAACCGCTGATATGGTCAAGGTGAAGGTGCGAAATGAGCAGGTCGAGCGTTTCCTCGTCGTTAAGATCCGAAATGGACTCGGCCGCGCCGCTGCCCGCGTCGAGCATTATTTTTTTGCCGCCGAAGTCAAACAACAGACAAGTCGTGTTGCCTCCGAACGCGCGTCTGTCATTGCCGAATGACGGGAACGATCCTCGCGTTCCGTAAAATTTAACCTTTATCTTTTTCATAGTCCTATTTTACTTTTTTCTTATACCGATTTATTTTATATGATAGCATATCCGCAACTGTTTTTCAAGAAGAAAAATTGATTTTTTTCAATTATCTGTTGAAAAAAAGATGATAATGGATTATAATGTCCATGCAAAAGAAAAAACGTACAAAAGGACTGAAAAATGAACATCCCGGCAGAGATCGTGGGCGTTATCGGAATACTCAGCGCCGCGATCATATATCAGCAAAAAACAAGAAAAGGTCTGAT
>JAFXWT010000214.1 GCA_017542695.1 Clostridia bacterium | reverse complement strand
TTTTTTTATTATCAAATGTTATTTCGGCAAAGTCGCTTTCAGTTCGCAACCTTTACCATGGCGTGACGGATTATCCTGTCGCCTTTTTTGTAGCCCTTCTGAAAGACTTCGGCTATGACGTTTTCACCGAGACTATCGTCGTCAACGTGCATCACCGCATTGTGAAGCATCGGGTCAAACGCTTCTCCGACATCTCCGAACGTTTCGATGCCGAGCTTTTCCATCGCCGTCGATATCTGCCCGACGATCGCTTTCATACCGTCGGCAAAGTTGCCGCTTTCGGAATAGAGCACCGCGCGCTCGATGTTGTCGAGAATCGGCAAAAGCTCGCCCAGCGCCTCACCGTACGCGTCGGCATAGACATTTTCCCTGTCCTTCTGCGAGCGGCGGCGGAAATTGTCGTATTCCGCAAGCATACGGAGATATTTGTCTTTTTCGTCTTTCAGCTCACCCTCGAGCTTTTCGCATTCCTTTTTCGCCGCTTCCAGCTCGGACTGGAGCTTTTTATCCGATTTTTGCTTTACGTCTTTCTTTTCGGTCTTTTTTTCGGTGTCGACGTTTTCTTCTTCATTCACCGTTTCGTTTATTTTTTCATCTGTCATGATAATTCCTCCGAATTTTTACTACGAGCTGCCGCCCGGGTCGTCATCCCGTTTTTTCTCCGGCAAAGCGTTGCCGAACGACTTCGTTATCTGCTCTGAGAGATATTCCACAGTAGAAACGACTTTCGAGTAGTCCATTCTGCTCGGCCCGAATACGCCTATCGCACCGACGATCTTCCCGTCGACGACGAGCTTGCGGAAGATGAACGCCGAGTGATCGGCGATCTTTTCGTCGTCTTCGCCTATGACGACGTTGACCTTGTCTGCGTCGCCCTCTTTCATTATATTTATGATGTTGTCCTTATCCTCTATCATTTTAAGGACGTTCTTCATCTGTTCTACGTTTGAAAATTCGGGATATTCAAGCAGCTTTCCGACGCCTTCAAAGCGTACGTTCGCGTCGTCGATGCTCACCGTCGCCTCGTAGACCGCCTTTATCGCGACGTCGACGAGTTTCCCCGCATCGCCGAGGCGCTTTTCGAGTTGCATCATCATCGGGAGCGTGATCGTCTGCGGGTCGACGTTTGCAACATGATCATTAAGCAGTTCCGTCAAAGTGTCCAGTATCGTTTCGCTCAGCGTGATCTCCGTTTTGATGTGCTTAGACTTGACGCTCCCGTCGGAAAGACGCATCACGAGCAGAAAATCGTTGTCGCCAAGCATCATGTACGAAAACTGCATCACATAATTCTCTTCCGACTCTGTCTTGACCGATATCGTCGGGTAATTCGTCATCGCCGCAACGAGTTTCGACGCGCTTTGAAGTATCGAATCAAGCTCTCCGATCTTGTTCTTGAGCATGTTGTTCAAAGTCACTATCTCCGACGCTGTCAGCTTGTAGTTTTCCATCAAACTGTCGACGTAGAAGCGGTAGCCCGCTTTCGTCGGGATGCGTCCCGATGACGTGTGCGGCTGTTCGAGGTATCCCATCGCCTCAAGCTCTGCCATTTCGTTTCTTATCGTCGCCGAGGAAAACGGTATTTCCGCGCTCGTCACAAGATATTTTGATCCGACCGGCTCGCCAATCGAAATGTGCGCCTCGATAATTGAACGAAGTATCTGTTTTTTTCTGCGGCTGAGCTCTCCGCCGCCGACGCTTTCTTTACTCAATCGTTTGTCCTCCCTCGTGATTTTTAGCACTCTTGATGCCGAAGTGCTAACTTACGATACTAATTTACCACCAAATAAGGTATTTGTCAAGGGGTTTCGCACTTTTTTTTGTGAATTTTTTGTTAACCGATTGCCAACATTCAAAAAACGATTCGTTTTGTATTCGGTTTGCCGAAAACAAGTTTTTTATGAAAAAATATTGACATTACGGAGTAAATGTTGTATTATTTAAGTACCGCAATTTAATAGATCGGGGGTGCTGATGAACTTCGGCTGAGACAAGGCGTGCCTTGAACCCTTTAACCTGATACGGATAATGCCGGCGTAGGAAGATGATATACCGCAACGTGTCAAGTTGCGGTATTTTTCATTTCGGAGGTAAATATGAAAATCGAAAATGTAAAACGGCTGACAACGTCAGCCATTATGATCGCCATCGCGACGGTCATCGCGCTCATCTGTGACTATATCCCATTCCTGAATCTTCCCTTCGGCGGGACTATAACGATCGCGAGTATGCTCCCGATTATCATCGTGTCGTATATGTTCGGCATAAAATGGGGGCTTTTCACCGCGTTCACGTACTCGATAGTGCAGATAATCATCTCTCTCACACACGGCGCTTCGGGCACTGTCGCCGGGCTATTTCTGCCCGATTCGGGATTTACGGTGATAATGGGAATAATAATCATACTTCTCGACTACGTTGCGGCGTATACTTCCCTCGGACTTGGCGGAATATTCAGGAACATCGTCAAAAATAAAACGGCGGCGCTCGTCGTCGGCGGCACCTTCGCGCTCGTGGTTTGCTATGCGTTCCACGTACTCAGCGGCGCGATATTCTACGGTCAGTGGGCCGAATGGTTTTTCACAGACACAATAATCAAGGACTTTGCGATCAGCAAAGCAATAATGCAGAATCTCAGCGGCGCGACGCTCTCGCTCGTGTATTCGATAATATATAACGGATGCTATATGATCCCCGAGATCGTCATAACAGCGGGCATCGGCGCGGCAGTGTCGATAGTTCCGCAGATCAGAAAAGTATCGTGACAGCGCTCATCGTCACACCCTATATCGAGGGAAAGCTCGAAAATATCATATCGGGCAAAACATTCGACCTCGTTATTTGCGCCGATGCATCGTTTGACGCGGCAAAGCACGCAAAACTCGCGCCCGACGTCGTGATCGGCGATTTCGACCACGGAAGCGCGCCAGATTTTGACAAAATCATCCGCGTTCCGCGCGAAAAGGACGACACCGACACAATGCTCTGCATAAAATATGCCGTCTCGCACGGCGCTGATGAAATTCTCATCGCCGGAGGCGTCGGCGGGCGACTCGACCACACGATAGCGAACATCCAATCGCTCGCCTACGCCGAAAAATATGGCGTACACGCCGTTTTGAAGGACAAGAGGAACGCCGCGTTTTTTATAATAGGAAACGCGCGCTTGGCGCGCGAGAGCGGTTCGTATCTTTCCCTGTTTTCTTACGGCGGCAACAGCACCGTCACAATAAAAGGCACAAAATACGATGCGGAGCGCGTAACGCTCACCGTTGATTTCCCGCTCGGCGTCAGCAACGAGATCACATCCTCCGAAGCGGAGATCATCGTCCACAGCGGCAGCGTGCTGGCGATCGTATCAAGAGAATAACAATAATCCCCGAATAAAGCCATTCGGGGATTTTTTCTTAAATATGTTGACTTTTTCATTTGATTTTTATAAAATGATAAAGTCGACGGGGTGTGGCGCAGTTGGTAGCGCGCGACATTTGGGATGTTGAGGCCGCAGGTTCGAACCCTGTCACTCCGACCAGCAAAACTTCGCACACGCGAGGTTTTTGTTTTTTTTGAAAGGAGTTCGTCATGGAAGAGGGAGACAAAAATGAAAAAGACAAAATTCAAAAAACCAAATGCTTCGCGCACGCCGCCGTTGTCTATTTTGGATAAGTCGATCTACATTTTGATAATTGTCTTGTCGGCTCTTCTTTTTATTTCCCTTTATATTCTATTCAGATTCTTAAAAATCGATCTCGCAAGTAAGGATGCAGATACGGTTGCATACAGTTTTAACGCAAGCGAGCTTTTCTCTCTTCCGTTTTTACTGTATTTTGAAATCAGTTTGATAGTCGCCAACGCTGTGCTTTTTTCAAAAAAAATCCCGATTTTCGGAAACAGGAAAATAGAATACGGCACTTTCCCGTGGGATAAAAACATATATCCGCTGTTTGATAAAAGAAGAAAACTCGTTTACGTTAATCCGTCAACAAAAAAGTTCAGAAAAACTCTTGTTTCGATCTGGTGCATTGTTCTTTGCGTCACAATGCTTTTTGTGCCGATCAGCATATTCGGAAGAGATTGCCTGCAAAGTGATAACAGCATCGTATTTTATGATGTTTTCGGCAGAAGAAGCGAAAAAACATACGCAACTTCGGATTATTCGACACTGGAGATAGGTGCGAGATTTGTTCCTCAAGGTAAAGGAGTTACTGGATATTGGGATTTTTCAATAAAAATCAAGATGACAGACGGAAAAAACATTATGTATTCCGGCAAAGATTTTTTCGGCGATACTACGTCGATAATCAAAAAAATGATTGAGATCAAAAAATTGTTTCCATCATATAAAATAACGATAAGCGGCAAAAATAATTTGCAAAAAGTCGAAAAAGAATACAAAATGAACGAAAAAGAAATAAAACTGCTCGAAGAACTGTTTGACGATTAATAAAAATCCACCCGCGTAGCGGGTGGTATTTCATTTTCGGGCATAGCCCTAATATTACTAGCGGCGCATAAATGC
>JAFXWT010000213.1 GCA_017542695.1 Clostridia bacterium | reverse complement strand
GTTGAAACATAAGGATGCTGTCCCTGTCGAGTCCGGTCTCTGATGTTTTGAGTAGTATCTCTGTCGGATATACCTTTACTCCCTGCTTATACGATGAGAAAGGGATAACGGTACAAACCGGAAGATATGTGTTTACTGCATCGTTTGACGCGACGAGGACCGGCCGCGTTCCTTTTTGTTCGCTCCCTTTTGTCGGATCGAGATCAACATAATAGATCTCCCACTTTTTTACCACTGTCCTGAAACCTCCGTGTCGATTTGATCAAAGTCATGCTGTGAACTCAGCGTTCTGTCCAAAAAATCCTTGTCATTTGCCGCTTCAGCCATCTGCTTTTGATACATTTCTCTGCGCTTTTCTTTAATGAGCATTTCGATACCGAGATTGATACCTTCTGTCATCGAGGAAATGGCCTGTTCGGAAACAAGACTTTTAAGTTCTTCGAAATTTACTGTTGATATGTTTATAGTACTTTTAACCATGGTCGGGTTTGCCATTTTCATCATTCTCCTTCTTTTACCCTGTTCGCTTCCCATTATATCACACCTCTTGCAATTTGTCAATATGTTTTGCCATATTATTTAGCATATTATTATATGCAATATTGTTTGGTTTTATTCAAGGAATGCACATAAGGTAAAGAAACAGCGCTCCCGCCGACAGAAACGGCACAAGCGCAAACGGTTCGCTTCTGGATTCCTTATGACGTTTTCGATAAATCGACATAACGACGACAGACGAAAGCAGTCCAATGAACATTGCGGCGATGCCTCGCTCAAAGCCGAGCAAAAACGCAAGAGCCGTCATTATCTTTATATCCGCGCCGCCGAGCGACTTTTTGCTCACAAACGCAACAATGAACATCGGAACGAACACCGTCGCCGCGCCAAGCAGCATTGACGTGACCGACCCCATATCGACAAATGCGAGCGCGATTATTATCACCCAAACACAGTCATCGACTTCGTGATTTGTCAGATCGGAACACGACGCATACATCAAGACGGCGAAGAGGAACATTCCTTTAATCGCGTAAAGTCCAACGCCGTGACCGAATATCACGAGAATGATCGAGTATATCACGCCAAGGGTTATTACAAGCGGTTGCTTGAACTTGAACCCTTTACTTTTCATTACTTTTGCAAGAAACAGTATCACAAGCGCAGAGACCATAACAAATATCGCCGACTTGACCGAGCAATGAATGATCGATACCGCATCGGGTCTCGCAAATTCGAGATTGCTCGTGTCAATCAGCCCGCCGGACAGTTTTTGAGTATAAATCATATGTTACCTCATTTGTCGCGGGAGGACGGTAATCCGTCCTCCCGTAGTCTTATGTTCGGCTGTTTATCACGAGAGCGTGCCGCCGCTGTATGTGAACATATTGTTGAGTTTCGTTTCGAGTTTTGTGAGGAGGTTTGTCTTAAAGAGCGCGTAGAGTGCGACGAGGATCACGCCGCCGATAACGATGCCGATGATCCATTTGACGGCCGTGCTGATATATCCTTCGCCTTTCTTGTTTGTGAGAGCCGCTTCAGCCGCGAACTTCGCGGAAATAAGCGCTTTGTTTGCCTTTCCTTTGATCTTTTCGATGAGTTTTTTCATTCTGTCATATTCCTTTCGTTGATCTGATTCTTGAATTACGTTCCGCTGTAATTGAAGTAGCCGTTGAGTTTTGTCTCGAGCGTTGTGAGAAGATTCGTCTTGAAAAGCGAGTAGAGCGCGACAAGAATCACGCCGCCAATGACGATTCCGATGATCCACTTGACTGCCGTGTCGATATATCCTTCGCCTTTCTTGTTTGTGATGACTGTTTCTGCCGCTACCTTTGCGGAAATGAGTGCCTTATTTGCTTTTGCTTTGATTTTTTCGATGAGTTTTTTCATTTTTTTGTTTTCCTTTCTTTATTGTTTTTGTTTCAGACAAAATAGATGCCGCCCGAGCTGCCTGTACCGCCGGAACCCGACGACCCGAACATATTCTGTATATGTTCGGCAAGTCCCGGGAGCAGGATGTTGTTGAACAGTGCATAAAGACCGGTAAGCAAAAGACCTCCTATCACCACCGATATGATGATGAGGATCGCCGTATCGATATATCCTTCACCACGTCTGTTATGCAGGGCGGCATACGTTTTTGATTTCGTTTTC
>JAFXWT010000212.1 GCA_017542695.1 Clostridia bacterium | reverse complement strand
AGCGGTATCTGGGCGACAGATCCTGGCACGGCGACGGTCACGGTCACCGGTACGGTGTGATATAAAACACTCCATTGTGTAAAAGAAACCATATAACTCAAAACCTCCGCGAATGCGGAGGTTTTGATTGTTTTTTCATCGACAGAATATCTTCGCTTCGCCGGCGTCGTTTATTTCAAAGACGATATAGTTGCCGTCTCTTGTGAACGCGGTTTTCCTGCCTCCGACCGTTATCTTCTTCGGGTCGTTTTTCATGAACACGCGCGCGGCGTATTCTCTTTCTTCCGTCATTCCGGTGAACGCGCCGTCGCGCTGACCGATCATGATGACGATCGATTTTTCCGACGTGTTGCACACGAACGACGTGCTCGAACGAGCGCCGTGTTCAAAATCACAAGTCGTACCGTCGTCCTCATACATTGTGAAGTGCGACAGTCCCTCGGGGTAAATTTCAAGAGTGATCTTCTTCGGATCCTTGCAGTCGATGTAATTGCTCGGCTCTTCGGTCGGGATTATCGCGCCGCCGCGCACGTAAAGCGCGCCGCCGCGGTCGTCGGGAACTTCAAGCGCTATTTCCTGATCGCCGTCGTAGACCTCGCCCGTCCAATAATCAATCCACGTCGAGCCGGCGGGCAGATATATCTTGTCCGTGAACGCGCCGACGAGCAGATTGTCGCCGAACATATACTGACAGACGGTGTTTGCGCACATCGCATCGTCGAACATCAGCGGCATTGCGCGGCAAACGGGCAAGCCCGTCAGATTTGCGAATATCGCAGTCGAATAGATATACGGCATCAGGCGATAGCGGAGCTTGTCGTAGTAGGTGAAGAGCGCGTGCATTTCGTCGCCCGCCCACCACGGATGCTCGAATCCCGCCCACGCGTTGAGCTGGCACCAAGCCATGAAGAAGCCGTAATGTATCGTGAATTTATCGTGCACGTTCATATCGCACGTCACGTTCGAGTAGCCGGAGAGACCGAGGTTGAGCATCCACGCCATCGACTTCTGTCTGCCGCCGTTGTCACCCGTGTTGCCCGCAGAATACGCGCCCGTGCCCGTATATCCGCCGCAGAAGTGGTGCATCGGACGGAGTCCCGTGTGCGATTTTGCTCCCTGATACATTTCCTTGACGCATAGCGTCTGCATCAGGTTGTGCATTTCGGGCTCCGCTTTTCCGTTGGCGTATACTCTTGCCTCATCGGCACTGTCGCAGACATGGCACGGGTCGACCTTAAACGACGCCGCACCGTCGTTGACGAACGCGCGCAGATGATCAAACCACGCGGGAATGCCGAAATCCGTATCATTGCCCGCAAGATTTTCCTCGTGAGCCGTGAAGTCGTGCTGGCAGCACAGCCAGAGCTGCGTCTTGAAGCCGTAGCGCTTCAGCGCGGAGAGGAAGAATCCCGCGTTCGCCTCGTGCGGATTGTCGTGCCTTGCCCATTCGTTGATGAAGAAGCGCTCCGTGTTCCATTTCTTATCAACGGAGAAGTCATATCTCTTCGCCATCCAGCCGGGTTCAAGACTTATCATGTCGCACGGAAGACCGAGCTCGCGGAACTTCTCCGCCGTGTGCATTACTTCAAACTGATCGGCGTAGTACTGCTCCGTGAACGTGAGACCGTGCGCCCATTTCGGCATGAGCATCGGGCGTCCCGTCACGTATGTGAATCTCTCGAGTATATGCGAGAGCGAATATCCGATGAATATCATAAAGTCGATGTCGCCGTCGGGCAGGTACCACACGACTTTGTTTTTGTCTCTGTCGCAAACGTCGACGCCGTGCCAGAACGTCGAATTGCAGAGGATACCGTAGCCCTCCTTGGACATGATGAACGGGATCGGTATCTCGCATCTTTGATATACGACGCGCTCAAGATACGTCTTACCGTTTAAGATAAGGCGATCCTCGTTGCTTTCGCCGAGACCGTAGAAAGTCTCGCCCTCCGTTTCAAGTTCGATGTATTTTGGGTCTTTTTCAAAATCCGTCGTGCCGTAGTTGCGCTTTGCTTCGTCGCCGATTATCTGGCGGTATTCAGGGCGCAGACCTCCGAGCTTTTTGTCCATGTAAGCGCGCACGTCGGCGACATTTTCGCCTATCGTGATCTTGCGCTCCGTTCTTTTCGACAAGAACACGATCTTTCCGTCGTCGAACCTGACCAAAAGATCGCCGACAAGAAGCCCGTCGTCCGTCAGCTCGCCGCAGTCCTCGGCGGGACGGTAAATGCCGTACTTCTCAAACAGCGTCGGCTCAAAATTATCGCTTATGCGAAACCTCACAATATTTTTGGCGTAAGCCGACACGACCAGCTTTTTGCCTCCGAGATCAACAGAAAAAGATGCCATAATGTCCTCCGAATATAATTGTAATACATTTATGATTTTATCATAAGGCGCGTATTTTGTCAACGAGGAATTGATAGATAAAGAATATTTTCGGCGCCGTCAGCGCAGTGTGTTCGCACCCCGGCCGCGCGGGGCGTGGAGATAATATCACGTTATTTCCTCACCCGTCACGTCGATAACTCTCCGTGACGCTTTCTCCGTCAGGAGAAGGCGATCGAAAAAACAAAAAAGCGTTCGGTGAGAAGAACGCTTTTGTTTTTATGATCAACCGTTGACCTTGTTGAGCAAAAGAGTAAATCTGCTCTTTTTTCTTGCTGCGTTGTTTTTGTGAATAACACCGTGAGCAACTGCCTGGTCGATTTTCTTTACAGTATCACTATACAGACTCTGAGCGAGGGCTGCGTCGTTTGCTTCGATAGCCGCCTCGTATTTCTTGAGAGCTGTTTTGAGCGAGCTCTTCAGCATTTTCTTCTGAGCCGCCTTCTTCTCACTTACGAGCACGCGCTTCTTCGCGGACTTGATATTAGGCACTGTGTTCACCTCCTTAACGGTAAGATAGGAGCGCCATGACTTATGAGAGGGTAAGCCAAAACGCTTCTTTCCGAATTTTACTATGATATGATATCATTTATTTGAACAAATTTCAAGGGTTTTTTGAAAAAAAGTGAAAAAATTTATTATTTATTTTCGCCCGCTTTGCGTTCAGTCCCCTTGATCAGCCGTTTTATGTTCTCGACGTGAGTCATGCAGACGAATATCGCCCATAAAATAGGTATCATCATCCTTAAAACGTAGTTTATCAAAGACGGCACGTCCATCTCTCCCTGCGGAAGAGAAAACAGCGAAAACGGCAAAAAATAATTGAGTATCGGGAAAACGGCGACCATCGCCATCGACGACAGCGACACGTATTTTGAGAAAAGCAGAAACATCGCGTAAACGATTATCGAAAAGATCGCCGCGAGCGGATTCAGAACGACCATCGCGCCGACGCACACCGCAACGCCCTTCCCGCCGCGGAAGCCGAAATAGAGCGGGAACGAATGCCCGATCATACAGAACAGCGCCGCGACGTATCCGAAGCCGTCGGCGGGCATGAACAGCATCCCGATGAATACGCACATCGCGCTTTTGAGGAAATCGCATATAAAGACGAGCACGCCCATCTTTTTGCCGTAAGTTCTTATCATGTTCGTCGCGCCTGCGTTTCCGCTTCCGTAAAGGCGGACGTCGTCGCCTTTCATGCGCGAGAATATCACGGCGAAATTGACGCTTCCGATAAGATACGATGCGGCGGCTACGGCGAGCGCGCCGAGAATGAATGAAACCGTGCTGCCCGAATACGATATAAGTCCGTTTGTAAGTATATCGGTAAATTTCATATCACTTATCATCTCCGCGCTGGCGAACGACGATCTTTATCGGCGTGCCGTTGAATCCGAACGTTTCGCGCAGGCAATTTTCGATGTATCTCTGATAGGAGAAGTGGAAAAGCTCCGCGTCGTTGCAAAAAATGACAAACTGCGGCGGCTTTACCGCCGTCTGCGTGATGTAGTATATTTTGAGCCGCTTGCCCTTGTCCGTCGGCGGCTGGACGCGCGCCGTCGCGTCGGCGAGCACATCGTTGAGCATACCCGTCGAAATTCGAAGCGACGCCTGCTCGTTTACATAGTTTATATGCTCGAACAGCTTGACCACTCTCTGCCCCGTCTTTGCCGAAACGAAAATAATCGGCGCGTACGGCATATAGGAGAGCGCCGTGCGGATCTTATCCGTGAACTGTTTTGTTGTCGAGTTTTCCTTTTCGATGAGATCCCACTTGTTGACGACGATTATCGCCGCCTTTCCCGCTTCGTGAGAAAGCCCCGCGATCTTCTCGTCCTGCTCCGTTATCCCCTCCGTCGCGTCGATCATAATAAGACAGACGTCGGCGCGCTCAACGGCTGATTTTGCACGTAGGACACTGAATTTTTCGACCCTGTCGAGCACCTTGCTCTGACGGCGGATGCCCGCCGTGTCGATGAGCGTGTACTTGCCGTATTCGTTTTCGACCATGGTGTCAATGGCGTCGCGCGTCGTGCCCGCGATGTCGGAGACGATCATTCTGTCCTCGCCGAGTATCTTGTTGACTATCGAGCTCTTCCCCGCGTTCGGCTTGCCGATCACGGCGACCTTGATCGAATCGTCGTCATCAACGGGAGTTTCGTCGGGAGGCGCTATTTCGAGAATTTTGTCAAGCAGATCGCCCGTGCCCGTTCCGTGAACGGACGAAAGCGCGATCGGGTCACCGTCAAAGCCAAGCTCGTAAAATTCGTAGTATTCAAGCGGCAGATCGCCGACCGAGTCTATCTTGTTCACCGCGACGACGACGGGTTTTCCGCTCTTGATCAGCATCGTGCCGATCTCACGGTCGTCGGCGGTCAGTCCCGCGTGGATATCTACCATGAACACGATCACATCCGCCGTTTCGATGGCGATCTTCGCCTGTGTCCTCATTTTTTCAAGTATCACGTCGTCCGTTTTCGGCTCGATGCCGCCCGTGTCGATCAGCGTGATCGTCTTTCCGTTCCACGTCGTGTCAAAATAAATTCTGTCGCGCGTAACGCCGGGAGTGTCCTCGACTATCGAGATGCGCTCCCCCGCTATTTTGTTGAAAAGCGTGCTCTTGCCGACGTTCGGTCTGCCGACGATAGCCGCGATGGTCTTTCCCATTTCACTTTCCTCCGAGTATATTGTTAAGAAGATCGTATCCGTCGTTTTCGACTTTGACGATCGGCGCGCCGAGAGACGCTTCGAGTTCGGTCAGCGTCATTCCGTCGAGGAACACGTCCTCGTCGGCTTTCAGCATACACGACGGGATGAGTATCTCTTCCCCCATCGGCTTGCCCGCCGTCTGCGATACGATGTCGCGCCCCGTCACAAGTCCCGAAACGGTGACGGTGCGCCCAAAAAAGTCGTTCTCTATTTTATACACATGTATAATAATGTCCTTGAATCGGTCGGCGACTCTTTTGCACAGCCCCGCGATAAAATCGCCGGCGAGCACGCCCGTTATGACCGATATCTCTCGCTTGCCGCCGCTGTACTCCGCGTCGCCCATCGCCGCGTCGAACTCGTCCTTCATCGAGGCGATCATTCCGACGCCGTTTTCGATCTGGCGGTAATCGCCGTAGTAATCTCCCGATGGGATATCAAGCCCCGCTTCGAGATAGAACTCGTCGCCGCAGTAGAATATCGGCTCTCCGTAATGACCTTTGCACAAGGCGGCGAATTTTTCCACCTGATGAACGATCACGGCTGACTCCTCCGCCGAAAACTGCTCGATGTGACAAAGCCCCTCGCGGTACTTCGTCATCCCGAACGGCACGACCGAAACGCTCGGCACGTGCGGATAGAGCGCGGCGAGGTCGTGCATCGTTTTTGTCAGTTGCTCGCCGTCGTTAATGTCTTTGCACAGCACGATCTGGCAGTTCATTTCAATTCCCGCTTCGGCGAACCTCTGCATATATTTCAACACCTCACCGGCGCGCTTGTTGCGGAGCATTTTCACTCGCAAGTCGGGATCGGTCGTATGTACCGATATGTTTATCGGCGACATGTGCATTTTGATTATCCTTTCGACGTCGTCATCGTAAAGATTAGTCAGCGTGACGTAATTGCCCTGCAAAAAAGAGAGGCGGCTGTCGTCGTCCTTGAAATAGAGCGTCTCGCGCATCCCTTTCGGCATCTGGTCGATAAAGCAGAAGATGCACGCGTTGCGGCAAGTGTGTTTTTCGTCCATCAGAAAAGTCTCGAATTCAAGCCCGATGTCCGCGCTTTCGGCTTTTTTGATCTCCGCCGTATAAGTCTCGCCATCGCGGCAGAGCACGAGCGAGAGCTTTTTGTCGGTGATGTAAAAGCGGTAGTCGAGAACGTCGCGTATCTCTTCGCCGTTGACGGAGATAAGCACGTCCCCCGCGCGTATCCCGCGACGGTCGGCGAACGAGCCGCGCAGAACGCCCGATACTGTTACCATAATTCCCCCATAAAACAATTATGGTAGGTACCTTTATTGATACCTACCCAATTGCATTTTACGCATCCTGTTCGATGATTTCCTTGCCGTTGTATGTTCCGCATGCCTTGCATACTCTGTGCGAAAGAGTGTATTCGCCGCATTTGGGGCACTTTGTCATTCCGGGCAGGTCGAGTTTCCATACGCTTGAACGTCTTTTATCTCTTCTCGCTTTGGACACTTTTCTCTTTGGTACTGCCATGATATCCTCCTAAAAGCTTTTATGCTCCGTTTTGTCCCTCCGGGACTATTTAAGCAAAGATTTAAGTATCTGAAGTCTCGGGTCGCCCTCGTGCTCGGGGCACGAGCATTTACCCTCGTTCAGATTTTTGCCGCATTTCGGACATAGCCCCGCGCAATCCTCCCTGCAAAGTGTTTTTGAGGGAAGCTCGAGCATAAGCTCTTCCTCTGCAAGCGCCGCGAGGTCGATCTTGTTGTCGTCGGTAAAAACGTAATCGTCGTTGTCCTTTGAAACGTCGTCCGTGGCGATGTCTTTTTCAAAAGAAAACTCAAGCGCTCCCTTGACCGGCTCGGCGCAGCGCGCGCAGCACGTGTCATATTCAAGGCGGACGTCTTCGTGAACGAACATATACTCCGCCATGCTTTTGACATAGCCGCTGACGCTTATCGGAGACGCGAACTCAATATCCCCGAAAGTTTGGCAAACGTCGCCGTTCTTATCGGGTGTAAAGGTGAAATCAAACAATATCTTGCTTTTTTCTCCGCATAACACGGGAAGAATGTCGAGAATCATTCGTTTTTACCTCATATAAGTTCATATCACTCCAAAATACAGCAAGATATATTATACATTAAGCAAACACATTTGTCAAGTACAAAGTTTTCTATTTTGCAAATTATTTTACAACGATGTTGACTATTCTGTCCTTGACGTATATTTCTTTCACTATCTCTCTGCCCTCGATGAGCGACGCGAAGCGCGCGTCACCCTTGACGGCGGCGAGCGCCGACGCCTGATCGGAACCCGCTGGTATCTGCACCGTGCCTTTCCTCTTGCCCGAGATCTGCACGGCGACGGTGACTGTCGCGTCGACGGTTTTCGACTCGTCGTATTCCGGCCACTCGGCGAGCGAGCAGAGTCCCTTTCCGCCGATGCGTTCCCAGATCTCCTCGCAGATATGCGGTGCGAACGGCGACAGCAGGCGCACGAAAACGCCGAGCTCGTCCGTCGTCAGCGAACCGTTATCGTATATTTCGTTGACGAGAGTCATCATTGCGGCGATCGCCGTGTTGAACTTCATCCCTTCGATGTCGCTTGTGACTTTCTTGACTGTTTTGTGGAATGAGGATTCGAATTTTTCGGTCACTCCCTTGTCCTTCTGCATAAAGAGCAGTCCCCACACGCGCTCGATGAAGCGGCGGCAGCCCCTGACGCTGCTGTCCGACCACGGAGCAGCCATGGTGTAGTCGCCCATAAAGAGCACGTAGGTGCGGAGAACGTCCGCGCCGTGCTCGTTTATGACGTCGAGCGGATCGACGACGTTGCCGCGGGATTTTGACATTTTCTCGCCGTCGGGACCGAGGATCAGTCCCTGCGCGGTGCGCTTTGCGTACGGCTCGTCGCACGGAACGACGCCGAGATCGTACAGGAACTTATGCCAGAAGCGCGAGTAGATCATGTGGCGCGTGACGTGCTCCATGCCGCCGTTGTACCAATCTACCGGCATCCAATATTTCAGTTTTTCGATATCGGCGAGCGCTTTTTCGTTGTGAGGGTCGATATAGCGCAAAAAATACCACGACGAGCCTGCCCACTGGGGCATTGTATCGGTTTCGCGGCGCGCGTCGCGGCCGCACTTCGGGCATTTGCAGTTGACGAATTCGGGTATCTTCGCGAGCGGGCTTTCGCCGTCGGTTCCCGGCTCGAAGTTTTCGACCTTCGGCAAGCGGAGCGGCAGCTCCTCGTACGGCACGCCGACCATTCCGCAGTGATCGCAGTGAACGATCGGTATCGGCTCGCCCCAATATCTTTGACGGTTGAACGCCCAATCCTTCATCTTGAACTGAACGCCCGCTTCGCCGATGTTGTTTTCTTCAAGGT
>JAFXWT010000211.1 GCA_017542695.1 Clostridia bacterium | reverse complement strand
GAAAAATCATCTCCGCCGTTCATACATCTCATCCTCCATAACAGCTGAGGAATATATCTCTGAGCTCAGGGGTTACGGATATGAGCCGAGTATAATTAACTACGATAGACGAAGAGGACGATTTTAGAGTTTCATAGCACTCAACGGCCAATTCACCATTGCGGGTAGCCATTTTTTTGAGCAGTGGAAATATATGCTTGATTTCCTCGTTATACTTCTCCTCAATACTCTTTCGAAGTAATTCGAGTTCTGCGCGTTCATCGCCAATGGAATGCCTGATTTGCTCTGATAGAACACCAAGTTCCTGATTATACACCTGCGCGGCAACCTGATGGCTCCAGAACGCAATGTAACTCTTGTTAAAGGATTCAATGGACTCGATGGAATTTGAAATTTTGTTGGTCATATAAAAGACCCTCCTTGATTATAAAAAATATTTTCGAAATGGACTTTTGTTCCACTTTCTGAGTATAGTATATCATATTATGGAATAAAAGTCAATAGATATTTTTATTTTTTTGAAAAATATTGAATTTTGTTCAAATATGTGATATACTTTGAAAAAATGAGGTGATAGTATATGACCACTGGAGAGATTATAAAAAATTTACGCATTGAACGCAAAATGACGCAACGCCAGCTTGCCGACTTGCTTGGATATTCTGATCTATCGTCAGTCTCCAAAATCGAAAAAGGCGTGAAAGATTTGCCGGCAAACAAACTTTCCGCCGTTGCCGAGATATTCGGTATTAGTGTAGATGCTTTGCTTAATCAGACATCAACCGCAACCAACGAAAAAATTGTTTTAATGAATGTTTCCAACTTATATGGCAAATCTGCTGTTGAAGCATTAAGCCTTTTTGACAAATTGAACGAAACTGGGCAACAGAAAGCACTCAATACATTAGACGATCTCGCTGAAATAGAAAAATACAGAAAATGAAGAAAGCCGCGTCCAAAAAACGCGGCTTTTATATATGAACCTTATTATCTTTCATGATCATCGTTTTGAACATCATTTCTATCGATTTCATCTTTTTCGACTTTAGGCATCTCGTCTTTGGGATGGAGTATTTTTTCCGCCATCTCTTTCAAAAAGCTCCTTCCCAATTTTATCATTCGGTTAATTAAGTTACATTCGTCCTCATGTAGATATCCCCTTCTTTTTGCCTCTCTTAAAGCCTCCATATTTTCGTGGTCAGATTTATATTTTTCGAGCTCGGCTTCTTTTTCCTTCTGTTTTGTTTCCTCGACGCTAATTCTCCAACTGCGTCTATCAAGATCATTTTCTCGTTCCTGAGCTACCCGCCATTCTTCAAAAATACAATCGCGTTCCTTGGAAACATCGAAGAACATCTCCGCCCGGCGATTATCGATCCAGTCAACAATTCTTCTGCTATACGCGATTGCCGTTTCGTTAGCAAAAGGTTGTGGAATGCTCTTGTCGATCTCTTGCTGTAAACGTTCGCGGAAAACTGCTATAGGTATTTTTTTCTTATGAAGCGGCTTTTTGCGCCTCTCAAAACCGTATTTTTTGATTGCCTCAAAATAGCTTTTGTTCAACTCGCGATTCTTTTCCATTTTTCCGGTGTAGTGCGAAGCGTTGAGCTTTCCGTCAACAATCGGAATGATTTGGACGTGGATATGCGGGGTTGTTTCGTCTCTATGGAGCACCGCGAAAACGACGTTGTCTTTCCCGAATTTGTCTTCTACCCACTTAAGACTGTCGCGAATCCATCCTGCCTCGTCAAAATCAGCAGGGCGCTTGCTCGATGCAGTTAACATCAGTTCTATCGCGTAGATTGCGTTTTTACGAACTTTATAATCTGGTTTGCACTTCTCTTTTATATGCTTCTTAAATACATCGCCGAAATGAATATCGGGCGTTTTGTCTTTGTTCTCAAAACGAAACGGTTCATATTTTTCTCCACCTGGTAAAGAGAGTAAACCGTTGTTAAGTAATAGAACCCTATTTTCTTCAAGCTTGCTGACATCGGCGTACTCACAATCTCCTAAACGAAAATCGTGATGAATTTGCGCTCTCGCCATTTGATTGGCTGACGTGTTGCCGTTTGATTTTATTGATTGAATTCCTAAGATACTGTACATGTATGTAGTCCTTTCAATTTTTATTTTGAAAATTTACCTATTTAAGCATATAGGGATATTTATAACTCTTCATTGATGGCGTTAATTATCTGTTCAAAATATTCACCACTCTCCTTCCGAGCTTCGAGCGATGCCTTAAGCGATGCAACTTCAAGTTCAAGTTCACGTAATCTGTCGGGACTTGATTGTTCCAGCTGCTCAATTTGTGTTTTCATTATATTGTTTGTTTTTGAAAGCAGTTCGTTTTTTTCGATTAACTCATTTTCTCTCTCCAAACACTCTGTTAATTCTGCTTCGGCATTATATGCTTTTTCGATCGCATCATCGCGTTCTTTTTGAAATGAAATTGCCACGTCGTTAACTCGCCTCATTTCTGCGTCTTGCGCTGAAACAACGCCGATGATTTGATTAACAACACTATCAATCGTTAACTCAATTTGCTCGATTTTATCAGCAACTACTGGATTTGAAATAACGGATTTTTTGAGATGGGCAATAGAGAATATTCGACGTAGAGTATCTCCCTGTTTTTCGTTCCCTTCCCTATATTCATTCATTACTTCCTCGAATAGTTTCGCTGTTGTGGCGTCCACCCTTACTGCTTTTGAAATATCTTTTGATTCTGACATATTGGTATCTCCTTTTAAGTTATATATTTGTTGACGTAAACATGTTTACGTGTTTACGCTTGATTTAGTTTTCTTATGTGATGAAACATCAACACTTTGTACGCTCATCACTGCTGTGTTTTTCGTATTTTCAAACGTGGTCGGCGATAGTTGTTTTCTTCGACGCTTCCGGATTCAAATTCGACTTGAAGAAATCCTAAACCTGCATCTTGATAAGCTACTCCGATAAGCACAAAAAGCCGATTTAAATCGTTGACGTTTTTCATTTCAAAATCATCAGAGTCAACATCACCGACTTCCTTGAGTTTATCGTATAACTCATTTCTCACTTCTTGCATGTTTTTTTCAAATTCTTCGCTTGACATATAAAGCCTCCTTTACGAAACAAGTTTCGTTATAACAATGTTGTTATTTTTGTGTTGCATGTATTATATAAGATTGGAAGACAAATCGAATAAAAATTTTTTCTTTTTTGCAAAAAACTTTTCATACACCTCTTTTTAAGACCTTTTAGTATTCTTTTGAGACTCAGTTTAACTGCCGCGCAATGATAAAATACATTAAACCGAACTCAACCACCAAATAAATTGCACGGTTTAATTAAGATTATCAACCGACTATAATGGACTTAGCAAATACGTCCAATAAAAAACCGCCTTTCGCTGGCATTTCTACCGGCAAAAGGACGGATTTTTGTTTGAATGTGTCAACTCGAATGAATCGGCTGGTTTTGTTTTGTGCAAGATACAAGAAATCAAAAAAGATTATTCTAAAAAATAATAAGTCTTCTCAAGTTCTTTTTTTCGCTCTTTCCAATCAGGCATAAACATACTTAGATATTGATAAAATTTCTGCGAATGATCTGGTTGTAAAAAGTGAACATATTCATGTGTGACCACACATTCAATACAGGATAACGGTGCTTCTAACAATGCAATATTGAATGTGAGAACTTTTCTTTTTGGTTGGCAACTTCCCCAACGGGAAACCATATTTCTCACTCTTATTTCCGGAAACTCCACCCCATATTTTTGGAATTTTGGGTATACGGTTTCACATACATCGTGAACACAATCCCTACACCGCCTCTTTAACCAGTTATCCATTGTGCGCTGTTTCAGATCATGATCGGTCAAATCCTTTACCGTCAGCATGATAAAAGATTCATCCGAGGTGGCGGTATTTCTTTTTCCTTCCATGACTTTCAACCGTAGATCATGTCCAAGGATACGAAATGATTCACCATCAACATATAACTTAGGCTTCGGAGCATATTTTGACATTTCAGCATATCGGTCGAGCGCTTTTAGTATATAATCAGATTTGCTTTGCAAAAAATCTTCAATTATATGTTCAGAAACCCTATGATTTGCCGACACATAGACACTTTGATTTGCTTTGATACGCAGATTTAAATTTTTAACATTCTTTCTTTCAAGCTCAAATTCAACTAATCTTCCGTCCAGTTCGATTGTTCTTTTCATTTGAATCTCCTGAGCGCAACAGTAATAATGTTCTCGATAATCTTATCGATAGTATCAAAATCCACTCTGAATCCGTGTTTTTTCTCTAAATCGTAAAACAGATCATCAATGTCTTGCGCGATTTTGTTATGAATATCTTTATTTGTCTGCCAGTCAACAGTATCATGATTTTCTATGATTTTCGTGATCTCAAGTGAAATATCCGATACTGTTTCCACATTGGTTCCAATATCAATAACATCATCCAAGATGGCGGCGATTACACCATAGAACGCTTGCGCGTGCAGATTCCCTTTGATTTTCTCTGGATAAACAATATTTGTTGTACCCTTGCGATAATCTGCAAGTATTGATTTCATCTTGTCAAGGTATTCTGCCTCTGTAATGACTCGATTTTTATAATCTTCCAGTGCTGTTTTAATTCTTTTAGAAAAGCTGTCGTAGTAAGCAGGATTTTCATCTCGGTTTACTTTAATGCTTTTTGTGACATGAGAAAGAATAGCATCTGCCTTTGAACGCAAAGAACTAAGCTCCTGAAGTTCTTTTTCAAAATCATCCTCATTAAGAATATCCACAGGATTTGTCAATTGCTTAAGGCCTACAACCGATAAATGTGTATCAAGAAGGTTCTGCATCTGCGCTTCATATTCTTTGTTATCGATCATGTCTGCATAGCGAATTTTCACACTTCTGCGAACTTTAGAATAGAAAACAAATGCTGACTGATATTTTTCAATCTCCGCTTTATCAAATGCCGCATATGCTTTTTCGGAATTCATCACCATATTCAAAGCTCTTCCGAATACGCACAATGCATCATAGAATTCACCACGAATCTTGTCATCTGCAAGAAACACTTCGATTTCTTCTGTGTCATTTGAATTATTGATTGGCTTAAATACGTCGCAAATATGCGAATAAACTTCACGGAGACGGCTGACATATACCATAATATCGACAACGGTTCCTTTAAGGTCTTCCGAATCAAATTCTTCAAGACCTGCTCCGCTGTACATTTCCATGGCTGAATCAAGTTTTGCTATCAGCCCTCTATAGTCGACAATTAGTCCGAAATCTTTGCCATCGCACAAACGATTGGTACGCGCAATAGCTTGTAAAAGTCCGTGATCCTTCAGCTCTTTGTCTATGTATAACACTTGTGTGAGCGGCGCATCAAAACCGGTTAGCAGTTTGCTGCACACGATCATAATATCGATTTCACCATCGATAAACTTATTTTTCAGTGTATCTTCATAGTCATCAGCGTTGCCGTACTGTTGCATCATCTTGCTCCAGAACGCCACCACCATATCATCTGTGCTTTCGTCAACTTCTTCGATACCTTCACGCATATCCGGAGCGGAAATAACCACGGCAGTATTCAAATCGCCGAATAGTTCAAAGCATTTTTGATACCTAACAGCATCTTTTTTGTAATTGCAGGCAAGCATCGCTTTGAAACCGGTATTTTTATAGCCCTCAAGAAAATGCTGATTGATATCCAGCGCAATACTCTTAATGCGCGCATTTGTTGATCCGAGTTTTTTCATTGTACTCCACTTATCACGCAGATCGGCTTTTTGCGCGTCATTCAGCTTTTTTGTCACCTGACTAAACCACAGATCAATATTCTTTTCATCTACATTCTGTTCAACAAAACGCCCTTCGTAGATCAACGGCACAATTGCCTTATCTTCCACGCCGTCTTTAATCGTATATTTGTGAATCAGTTTACCAAAACGAGCAAGAGTACTCTTTTCGTTTTTCATAAGCGGCGTGCCGGTAAAGCCAATATAGCAGGCGTTCGGAAAAACAATACGCATTTTCGCAGCAAGCGAACCATAATTCGAGCGATGGCTTTCATCCACGAGCACAAATATATCTCTTGAATTGTTCTTCAGCCCGCAGCTCTCCACGGTATTGAATTTGTTAATAATAGAAGTAATAATATCAAATTTGCCGCTGTTGATGAGTTCAATCAAATGCTTTCCGCTTGTCGCTCTTGCGGGTGAAAGACGGGTGTGAGAAAACGTTTTTGCAATTTGCTTGTCCAGTTCTTTTCGGTCGGTAACAATCACCACACGCGGATTCAAAGCGCTCATCGTTTCCAATATGTACTTTGAAACCATTACCATGGTTAGCGACTTGCCGCTTCCCTGAGTATGCCAAATAACACCGCTTTGGCGATTGCCGGCAGAGTCATTTGTGTTGATTGTTTTAATGATTTCTTCAACCGCAAAGAACTGCTGATACCTCGCTATTTTCTTAACGTTCGCGTCATAAAGGACAAAATACTTCGTCAGTTTCATCAGTCGCTCGGGGCAAAGCAAAGATATGATATTTTGATCTTGCAATGTTGGTTCTCTGCCCACCACATACTGATCAATCAATTTATTCTGCCACTCGGTATCCTGTTCACGCCAAATGCACCAAAAGTTTTTGCCCGTACCGCATGTGCCGTATTTGACGGCGTTTTTGTTGGTTGCCATAACGATCTGCGCATATTTGAAAAGTTGAGGAATATAATCTTTGCCCTGGTTGCGTATCATTTGCTCAACTGCCTGGTCTTCGCTCACCACGGGAGATTTACACTCAATTACAGCAAACGGTATTCCGTTGACAAACAGCACAATATCAGGGCGAGCATTTTTCTGCTTGTCCCAACTGTCGCAGGAGAATTCTTCCGTCACATGGAAGACATTATTGTTCGGATTATCCCAGTCAATATATTTCAGATTGAAACTCTTTGATGAGCCGTCGGAAAGCTTTTCAAGATAACTCTTTCCAAGCATCAATGAATCATAAATCTTTTCGCTTGTATGGATTAGTCCATCTGTGAGCGGCTCGTCCAAATCAAAGATCGCTTTTTCTATGTTATCGGCTGAAAACTTATACCGTATTCCGTCAAACTCAAATTCATTTATTTTTGCAAGTTGACGACGCAATATATCTTTCAGCAAAACATTATAAAGCGTCCCGCGCTGCGTCATACAATCTTCCGGTGATATGTATTCATATCCCAGTTTGCATAGCAGTTCAATCGCCGGATATTTGCTTATGTTATCCTCTAAATAGAGGTCAGATTGAGATTTATAGCTCATGGTTTATCCCCTATTTCTTATTTTACGCTATATTTCTTTAATTAGTCTAATGTCATCTTCGTTTATTTCAAATATCAATATCGTCATGATCTTCGCCATCATAGTGATTATAGTGGTGGAACCCATATTCAATGTGTTTTCCACATACACAGCACGTATCCCAATATCCAAACTCATTTGATTCGGTATCGGATGTTATGGAACGCCGATTCTTGCAAGCACAAAACTCTGAGTCGTCATGAAATTCATTTTTTCGAATTGAATAATAACAGCTGTTTGCGTTATCATCCAACCTTGTTACATATTCTTGAATGGCGCCACGTGCTTGCAACTCAAGCACCATCGACAAACAATCTTTTTCAGAAATGCACAAATCTTTTGCTATTTTGTGAACGTCGCTTTGTTTATGGTTTTTAAGATAATTAAATACAAGTTCTAATTTCATACTTTTACCCTCACTATTCCTGTCAGCAAAAGCTGCATCAAGGCTTTCTTTTTTTGTTTTTCCTCATCACACTTGCGCTGATGAAGGGTGATAAGGTTGTCGATGTTGCGTAATGCTAAACCAATTTTTCTTTGCTCATCGATTGCTGGAACAAGAATATCCTGCTTGAACAAATCATCAATAACTAATTCATTCATCATTGTCCCGGCTTTTGTGGAGTTGACAAGCTTGCTTCGCATTACTCGTTCATCGTGAATATAATACTTCCAGAAGTCGTAATCTTGGTCAACAATAGGACGTAAAGTTGTAAATCTTGGCGACATTATGCCGTTTTCAAGGTCATTTAATACAAATCGACCATATCTATACTCTTTGCTTGTATGCCCTTCAAATGCAACATCGCCAATTCTTAAAACTTTATATGATGCAAGCGATTCGTCTGAAGCCCCGTTTCCATTCTCATTAAAAGTCATCGAAGATATGGAAATAGTTTTATCCCAAGAAAACTGTCCTTCATTGCGCTCATCGTTTTTTTCATAGATTTCATTGAACTTACGCTGTTCCCAATCTTCTTTGAATTCCGGAAAACGCCATTCTGGAACGGTACTACCGGGCTTCGGAAACATCTTTTGTAGGAACACATTTTTTAGTTTCTTCAACTGCTCGATTTTCTTCTCGCAAAGCTCGATCACGCGATCCTGCGTTTCCAAAATCTCCGCGATTTTCTTCTGTTCGGGAAGAGGTGGAAGTGGTAACGGCATTTTATTCATAGCCTCACTTGTCACATTCATTCTATCACTTCTTGCCCCATAATTTGCGATATTGTTCATATAGCTATGCCATTTAGATGAAGAAAAGTATAGTGACAAGAAATCCGAATAACTCTGCGATTTTCCAACGAAAACATAAACATCATATAACGGTGACATTATTCCTGGTTCTTGACCACTATATCTATTAAAAGGTCCACATGGAGCCGATGTGGAAATTCGAGGATTGTAGACAAAACAGCCATTGAAAACCAAATAATAATTTGATGTATTATCATCATTTGCAATTTGTTTTTCAAAGTAATCTATTTGATTTACTATCCCTTGTGTCGCAGAATTGGTCAGTATGTTGTGTATTTTATTATCGTTGTTTTTGTTTTTTTGTTTTTTAAGAACATCAGACAATTTTATTTCATCCCACTCCACCGGCACAATGCCGACTTCGGTTTTCTTATACCCATTCGGTATTTCGCCCCGACGAATTTGTTCAATTCGGCTTCTTATTTGTTGTGTCATAACAATCCCTCTTTTATATTTTGGTGGAATCGATAGAAAAACCCTGTCTTGATAATTCTCGAATTAGGCTGATGGAAACCTCGTCAACTTTGTTCTGAAAAGGAATATAGATTAAACCTTGTATATCGGAAGGCTTTTCAAAATTAGAATCTTCCTTCAACAATATTGCAACCTTTTCTCTTCCGAGTTTTGCCAGAAACATACCAAGTTCAAGAACAACATTTTGCCGTACACGCGCTTTATAATTGCTTTCCGTCTTTGCTTTTCCCTCATCATCCGGCGTTGCTAAAATAATCGCATATCCCACATCAGCTCCGTATTCTTCCAGTTTTTCGATTATTGTTTGCCCTGCAGATGCCTGTTGATCCAATATTATTGGATCAAGATCCCAACGACGAAGCAACGCTTCTAATTGTGTTCGAGCAATTTCATCGTGCCCATAAACAACAAATACCTTTTTGTTTGAAACATTACCACAACCATCAAGAAAATTTTTTACCTCTTGTATATTTTTTCCTTGAACATTGTGATTACCATTGTTAAAACAATTGATGATTGCTCCGTTATTAAGTTTAATTTGTATGCTATTCCCAGTGACTTTTTCTTCGGCAACGCTAAATTTTTTATAAGCATTTAGTTTTTCCATAATTGATTCGTATGTCATTTTAAATCCTCCTCACTTTTTCTCCGCAATTTTTTTCTTTTCCTGCTCCTTTTCGATTTGCTCGATACTCTTCTCCGGCGTGGGCAGATCTTCCGGCATAGTCCCGCCAAGTTCTTTTATTGTTTGACGTACTTTATGTCCAACACTGTAATGAGCCTGATTTGCAGCTTCTTTTCCTTGAATTTTTTCTCGGCGAAGTTTCTCTTCCGTTTGTGTTGCACGAAATAGATTTGCCGCCAACTCAGTACTACCCATGTGGTCAAGGATATTTTGGCTTTTCTTCAAGCCTTTAAGCGCATGGATTTCTTTTGCTCCCAAACCACCATACAAACCTTGATATCCTTTGTTTTGGAAAATCGCATAATCTTTCGGCTCAATTACACCGGCATCATGAGCGGCATCCGCAAGAGCTACGTTATGCCTTTTCATTTCGTTACGAATTGCCAAGCGTTTCTGATCTTCGGTCAATTCTTCATAGTTTTCGATAAGCTCTTGCTGACGCGTTTTTACAGCAAAATATGATTGTCCAACAGCGATTACCTCTTTTCTCGGATCGCCATTCATTACAATTAAATAGCAGGCATAGCGCGATAGCATATAGTCCTCTATTTCCCTCTCCGCACCGGATCCGAGCTCGACCATTTTGCTAACGTCAGCAAAATGGTCAGACGGCTCGAATCCACTGTTTTTACAGGCGATTTTTGCGCGATCTATTGCTTCATTAAAATTCCGCCATTGTGTGTAATCTAAAACCAGCTGTAACTCTCTTGCAAGCCAATACTCTTGCCCGTTTTCATTGATATGTTTGATTTTTTCGAAAGTTTGTTCGCTGTAAGTAGTCAGTTCATTATTCATAGTCCCAATTCCTCCATATACTTTTTCATTTTCGCTTGAACTTCGGCAAGTTCAGCCTCGATATCAGCAATATTTTTCTGAACTTCGTCGATGTCGATCAGTTCTTCTTCCTCAAAGGTATCCACATAACGAGGAATATTGAGGTTATAATCGTTTTCTCGAATTTCCTGCAAAGTTGCCACATGGCTGAATTTTGCTTCGTCTTTGTAAGATAAATCGGTTTTGTATGCCTTATATGTATCGACGATTTTTTTAACATCTTCGTCGCGTAAAATGTTTTGGTTTTTGCCTTTTTCATAATGACCGTCGCCGCTGGCGTCCACGAACAGCACTTTGTTGTTCATTCCACGATCTTTACAGAAAATCAGTATGCAGGCAGGAATTCCGGCACCGTAAAACAAGTTTGCCGGCAATCCGATAACAGCATCAAGGAAGTTGAACTGCTCAATTATCGCTTGCCTGATTCGTCCCTCGCTTGCTCCGCGGAACAAAACGCCATGTGGTAAGATAATTCCCATGCGCCCGGTCGTATCATCCAAACTTCTTAACATATGCAATACGAAGGCATAATCACCTTTTGAGGACGGCGGAACACCAATGTCAAAGCGGTGATAGACATCAAGATCCGGGGTCATTTTTTCCTTTTTACCATTTTCGCTCTCGATGTCGGGAAGAAAACCGCTGTCCCATTTATCAAGCGAAAACGGGGGATTTGCTACTATGCACTGGAATTTCATAAGTTGATCGTTTTCCACGTTGCCGGGGTTAGAGAGCGTATCGCCTTGCCAGATTGTTGCATCGTCAACTCCGTGCAAAAACATATTCATACGGCAAAGCGCCCATGTCTGCATATTCTTTTCTTGCCCGTAAAGATGTGTTTTTTTGCTGCCAATTTGTTTGAATGCTTTGAGTAACAAACCGCCGCTACCGCAAGTTGCATCGTAAATACGGTCGTTTTCTCTCGGCGCAACGAGGCGTGCCACAAGTTCCGATACCTTAGCTGGCGTGTAAAACTCTCCGCCTTTCTTTCCGGCATTTGAGGCAAAATTTGCGATCATGTACTCATATGCATCACCGATGATATCTACGCTGTCAAGTTGAGACGGGCGAAGATCCAAATCCTTGAAATCCTCAAGCAGATTCTTAAGGATGGCGTTTTTTTCTTTCGGTTCTCCGAAGTCAACAGAAGAGTTGAAATCAATTGCACGGAACACATTATGTAATTTTGCGCTGTTATTGTTTTCAATGGCAGCGAGCGCAACATTTATTTTCTGACCAATTTCAGAGTCGTTACGATTGGCATAAAGATATGAAAATGTTGATGTTTCGTCCATTACAAAACGTTCTCTGCTCATAGCACGATCAACACGCCGCTCGTCCCCGTCATATTGATTCATATAATTCTCTCGTGATTCATTGTATACGTCGCTAAGGTACTTCACGAAAAGCATGGAAAGGATGTAATCCTTATAGCGCGAACTGTCGATTTTTCCACGAAAGCTGTCACAAGCATTCCAAAGCGTTTTTTCTATGTTTTGTCTCGTTGTCATTTTAGTTTTCTCCTTTGAACTTATCATATATTATGTTAAGTGTTTCTTTATGTAAAATAGCTTTTTCCTTTGCCAAAAGGTTAAGTAATTCTTGTTCTCTACTTGATAGCAGAAGCAATTGCCCAAGCGCTTTTTGTTTTTTAATAGGTAAAATTCGTATGTTTAGCGAACCAATGAACCCAGAACTTATCGTCCCAAAAGCCGTGCTTCCGCTACTGTTTTGCAAAATTTGTTGATATATGCATTCACGCCTGAGAAACCAAAGTATGTATTCAGGTAAAATCATTTTGGGATTTGCTCTTAAGATCGCAAAATGCGATGGAACAAAAAGACCGCAAGCTTTTTCATCAATCAAAACAGAAGTGTATGGAAAGCTCAGTCTAATCAGCACATCACCCTTTTGGGTAAGTAACTCTGGTTTTAGTTCTTTTTCTGTTGGATACTCATCAGCAAAATTTATGTCTATATTTCCTTCTTCTGTTAGACACTTAAGGTTTAATGCTTTATAGTAATGTGATGGTATTGTTCCTTCTTTTGACTTCTTGCGTACAGACACCGCGCCGATTCTAATTGTTGCAACTTTCTCTAATCTCATTTCGCCACCGTTTTTTTGTCATGGATAAATTGTGATTATATTATACACCCTTTCCTTCCATTTGTCAATACTTTTTGTAATGGTTTTTTTGTGATTGTGTAAAATCCGAAAAAATAGCATTAAAAAGCGGCGTATTACATTATGCATAAATGCAGCTGCATTTAACTTCTTTTGCCACATACTTTTCGGATAATCATACGTTAAACAATGATTATTGAAAGATCACTGTAGAATAATCTAATTAGTCTCAATCGACGCGATGAACAGAGAGTACAGAACGGGAAAAAGATAGTTTTTATAGATTTTAAAAAACGGAGCCGAAAGCTCCGTTTTTTGCTTACCTGTTCTACCTCATGTCATAATGAAAAAATCCCTATTTAAGTATATAGGTATATAGGTATATAGGGATTTTTTCATATGAGAGATTATAAATTATGTCAATAATAATATCATCTAAAATGAAAAGAGGTATTGTTATGAACATTGACTTGGGAAAAGAAATAACAACAAAACGCAAAGAAAAAGGGATGACACAAGCCGATATTGCCGCACAATTCGGAATAACGGTTCAAGCGGTTTCGAAATGGGAGCGTGGGCTCTCGAAGCCAAGCGTAGAGATATTTAATAAACTCGTTGATTTTCTCGGTTTAGATGTTGAATCGCCACCGACAGAAAAGAAACAGCCAAGGTTTATATGGTTTATCATATCATTTTATCATGAAATCATTAAAACCATTTGCGTCGGAGTAATACTTGCAAGCACTGTGTGTCTTCCCCTCAAGTTCATTTCATCGGAAGTTGCAATCACGCTGATCGGCGCGGCGACATCGTTATTCTGCTTTTTGACACTAAAGAATATAGATGGGAACTGAAAGCGGAAAGACTCGAACAGGAAAAAATAATGAGCGAGGAAAAATCCAAATTGTATTGACAAATACAAAAAATGCGGTATAATATAAGTGTAGTTTGGATTGCCGCCATTTTGGAGGATGATATGGAGTATATACATCGCGAATTAGAACGAAAGTTTCTTGAAGCCGATAAGTTTTTCAAGGCAGTTTTGGTCATTGGTGCAAGACAAGTCGGGAAATCTACGATGCTAAAGCATCTGGCAAAAGAGCAGAATCGTACCATTGTCAGCATGGATAACGACTATGCACGCGAACTTGCCTTAAATGATCCACGTTTGTTCTTCCAGACGTATAAACCACCAATTCTGATCGATGAGATCCAGAAAGCGCCAAATCTTCTGGAATATATCAAAGTTATGTGCGACGAAAGCGATGAAAGAGGACGCTTTTGGCTGACGGGTTCTCAAAGAAAGAAAATCATGGAGAAATCTCGCGACACTCTGGCAGGGCGTCTCGGAATTCTTCGATTGTATGGTTTATCGTACAGAGAGAAAAAAAGTATCCTGGATCCGGAACCGCTTGATTTCTCAATGAACTGCCTTTTGAAGAGAAAACAAGAACTTCCCGATAATGATGTTGTGGAAGTTTTCAAGCATATCTGGAAAGGCGGGTATTCCGATATTCAGGACGCAACAGGGGAAATGGCGCAAACGTATTACCAGTCATACATTGATAACTACCTGATTGCCGACGCCGTTAACGATGAAGGTATCTCAGACATTGACGGATTCAAAAGATTGATTCGTGCGAGCGCCGCTTTGGTTGGAAATCTGGTCAATTACAGGACGCTCGGCGAAGCTGCGGGCGTTTCTGAAGTTACAGCGAAAAAATGGCTTGGTATTCTTCAAGATATGGATGTTGTCTATTTGCTCGAACCGTATTCAAACAATGAACTTCAACGACTTGTCAAAACGCCGAAACTGTATTTCTGTGACACCGGGCTTTGCGCATATCTGACCAGATGGCTCACTCCCGAATCACTCAGAGAAGGCGCTGCGGGAGGCCATTTCTATGAAAACTATGTCGTTATGGAACTGGTTAAAAATTATGCTTA
The DNA here is from genome assembly GCA_017542695.1 of Clostridia bacterium. Next base: position 2,509 of record JAFXWT010000211.1, on the reverse strand, counting down.
TGCAAGAGACGGTGCACTTTTAAGCTTTTACAGAGATGACAAGGCAAAGGAAATCGACATTTTTGTTGAGGAAAACGGGATGATCCATCCTCTTGAAATTAAAATGAGCGCGAACCCCGAGAAAAAAGAAATACGGAAGTTCAACATCATTGATAAGACTACATTGAAACGCGGCCCCGGAGGAATCATCTGTATGTTTCCAAAACCTTTTCCGATCGATGCGGAAAACAGTTTGATCCCGAGTAATTTAATTTGATTTTTAATAGCAATATAACAAACGACAGACCTGAAAAACTCAGGTCTGTTATGTTATTTATTTTTCGGATTCTATTCCAATTCGCGCTCCAAAATCAAGCATTGCGAGGCAAAAACGGTCATACGGTGTCAACGTTATCAGTGACGGTTTTCGCTCAACTATCTCATTTACTTTGTACTTTTCTTTTTTATACTACCATAACTTTTTATAATTGTCAATAAACTTTTTGGGATATTTAATTTTCCGTCTTTTGCATATCCGTTTTTTCACATATTACTCAAATAAGTGGTTGATAAGAATGAAGATATATCCCATTGTATTCCCCCCTTTATGCAACCAATGCATTTTATTTTATTTTTTCGATTGCTTTTATTAAGGGTGACGGCTTTCTTTGCGATGGTGCAGGTCACGCTTGCCGTAGTGTCGCTGAACGTGATGCTTGCGGTGTAAGTTCCGGCATCCGCCGGAGCGGCGTCAAGAACGGTATCGCCCTGCTTATAGACAATAGTCGGAGTGTCGATACCTCCATGACGATTTCGGTCGGCTGACGAGCGAAGCGATATCAATATATCTTCAAATAATATATATCCTCAAAACCCACGCGAACATCGTCGAGTTCGAGATACTTGAATGTAAAATCGATATCCGTGACAGTTCCGCGCATTATCACGTCGTGATAATTGCGATACATGAACAGCTCGACGTTCATGCCGCGGCGGAGTTTCAGGAGCATCTTTGAATTCCTCTCCTTAATCTCATCTGATATCTCTCTTTTCTCTGTCCGGGAATGCCGCTCTTCCCTGTCCCGCAAAGCCGCCTGAAGCCCTTTCATCGCGTCAAACGGCGCAAACTGCTTAGCTCTCTCTGCCCGTGTCATCATAACCTGCTCTGTGTCCTCCTATAAATCCGTTTCTTTCCCGCTGTGTGCCCTCGGCCAAATAGTTAATTCCGGACAAAACGGTGTTCTTGCCGAATCGCTCGTTTATTCTCACAACCGTGCTTTGCAATGCGCGTTCGCGTTCGACGGCAGTAAAATCGGTGAAAATGCTGTATTCCTCGTAATCGCTCTCATATACGTCCTCGAAAAATATGCCGAGCCGCCTTATCGGAACGGTTCTGTCAGTAGTTTCGTCGTAGAGTTTAAGCGTCACATCGACCAGGAACGAGGCAAGGTTCGTCGTTGCATCGGGATGCGCGCTGCCCTTTGTCGGCTGTCGCAAATCCCGTGTGTAGCCGACGTAGATACTCACCTTTCCCGTGATGACGTTGCGCTTCATCAGCTCCGCCGCGCCGTTGCGCGCCATCTCCTGAATGACCGTCCTCGCTTCTATAAACTTATAGTCGCGCGGCAGGATCTGGGTAAACGACACCGACTTCGTTTTGCTTTTATAATTCTTGATATCTGACATAAGACAACTCTCGCGCCCCCAAGCGTGATCGATAAGCAGTTCGGCGTCCTTGCCGAACACGCGATACATCGTTTCTTTCGGTATATGCGTAACTCCGCGCATATCGTAAGCGCCGAACTTTTCAAGGCGGCGCGCTGTGCCGTCAGCAACCATCCAAAAGTCTGTTATCGGGCGGTGATCCCACAGCGTCTTGCGATACAACTCCTCATCGAGATATCCGATGCGATCCGACGTGTACTTTGCCGTTATGTCGAGAGCGATCTTTGCAAGATACAAATTCGTTCCCATGCCCGCAGACGAGGGTATTTTGTAACGATTTTCTATCTCTTCCATAAGAAATTTAACAAATTCGAATTTATCCTTTTTGTAGGTGTCGAGGTATTCCGTCACGTCGATAAACGCCTCGTCGATGGAGTATACGTGAATGTCCTGCGCGTCGATGTAGTCGAGATATAGCGAATAAATGTTCGCTGCATACTCAATATACAGCGCCATCCTCGGTGGCGCCACTTCATATTGTACTCCGGGCGGTATCTCCGACATACGACATCGGTTCTTGATCCCCATCGCCTTCATTTTCGGAGTGATCGCGAGGCACAAAGCGTTATTCCCACGCGAAACATCAGCAACCACAAGATTTTTTTCGAATGGGTCGATCCCGCGTTCCGCGCATTCGACAGAGGCGTAAAACGTCTTCATGTCGATGCAATAGTATATCCGTTCCTTCTCTACCACGCAAAACGCCTCCTTTCGGAATATTATTATACAATACGAACAGGCGTTCGTCAAGAGGTTTTTGAAATTAAGTTAAAAAATATCCGTCGGTATCTTCACATAAGCACAG
>JAFXWT010000210.1 GCA_017542695.1 Clostridia bacterium | reverse complement strand
GCGAAGCAGTAAGAGTAACAAAACCCGGGGGATATATACTGGTTGCTTACTGTATGAACGAGCCAACGGTCATTCAGTATTGTTTTGGCGCAGACAATTTACAAAGAGTGATTGACGACAATCTGCTCACAAGCGATTGGCACTGTATCAGTGAACCCAAGCAAGTATTTGAATTGGTAAGGGTCGAGGATATCGAATCATACAATGCCGAATTTCCGATCAAAAGAATGAAGCTTGTTGCAACGGATGGCGCCACCAATTATATGCGCCAAAAGATCGACGAAATGGATGATCATACGTTCAAAAAATGGTTGGACTATCACTTTGCGATTTGCGAACGGCAGGATCTGATCGGAGCCTCCCATCATACGCTGGATATACTCCGAAAAGAGTGACAAATTCGGATTTGTGAGGTAAAGAATGGAATACGGAGTTTTTAGTTCAACCAACTTGGAAATTGCTCAAACAATGCATTGGACTCTTTGCTTTTTTTGCAATCCAGAAAAGTCGTTGATAGGAGCAAAATTATTTTATGGGTCAAATGACAATAAAACACTCACGGCAATATGCGAAAGATATCTCCAAGAAAAAAAGACTGTATATGCTTATAAATCAATAGATGGAATAAATGTAACCAATGATTACAACGGCGTTTGTAAACTAATCGGATCACCATTCACATATGAAATCAATGGTTTGAAGAAAAAAGATTCAATTATTCTTTCCGATCCATATGAGCTGGCAACAGTTGATGAACGTGGTATTGGTTTTTGTTTGAAGCAATGGCGTCTTGGGACGAGTTATGTTCAGAATCATGACAGTTTTACGTTCTTGATGGTTACTAACAAAATAGAGTATGTGTTTTCCATTCAGACACAACATTGCAATATTTATTGCGGTGCATCGGTGAACATACCATACGAGAATGGCATGTTCGGCGGAGGGCAGTATTACCGATTCAGAAATTTTGATGATAACTCACAACCCTTTTGCGGTTTTTCGTGCAATCTCGGGAACGATTTGATTGTCCCAACCGTTTCAGAGCTCAAATGCGAATCAGGTGCCTGTATAGTAACAGATAAAGGATTATATTGGCCTGTCAAAAGATTCACTAATGATGAAATTGTTTTGCATGGTTGCGGTGACGATGAGTATATTTACAATAGAAATAGCAAAAAGAGCGAATTTTTTGCTATGACCGAATAAATAGCTCTTATTCTGACAAATTCCGGTTTGACGAGTTGGTAACACGTTACGTTTGTTCCTTCTTATCTCGATTTCGTTACGTTTGTACATTCTCACACATAAAAGAAACGTGATTTGTTTTTCTTGCACTTTGGGCAAAAATCGGGCAAATATAGGCAAAATCGGGCTTTCAGACGGTAGATCAGCCGTCCGGAAGCCCTATTTTTTTCACTTCAGGACGCGAAAACGGTCAAAAAAGCTGTACTGCCCACCACCGATTTGTCGAGGAACGCTTCTACAACGCACCAATCAACCGTTCGTTGAAAAAATCTACCGTTTTTCAACAGCGCGGTTATTGTATTGCGGCAGGAGAAGCGTCATAATAAATGCAGAACAAGCGCTTGTTACTTTCATTTTCGAGGGAGAAACTATGAACATTTTATTGAGTGTGCAATTAAAAAAGCTCCGCAAGGAAAGAGGCAATACGCAGGAGGATCTTGCGAACTATCTCGGCATTTCCACGCAGGCAGTTTCCAAATGGGAGCGTGATGAAGGATACCCGGATATCACGCTCCTCCCGGCGATCGCGTCCTATTACAACATCAGTGTGGACGATCTACTCGGCGTGGGTGAAATCGAGAAAGAGAAAAAGTTGTTTGCATACCGTGAAAAAAACAATAAACTGTTCCGCGACGGAAAAAACTCAGATCGGGTGGCGCTATGGAGAGAAGCCCAAAAGGAGTTCCCGAACGATCTGTCCGTGCTTTACGATCTGATGTACGCTTTGTTCGCGGCGGATAAAAACGCAAACGCTGACGAGATCATTGCTTGCGGAGAGAGAATATTAGATGAATCCACGGATCAATCTTTGCGCGGCGGCGCGGTCCAATGCTTATGCTTCACCTATTACTATGCCAAAAAGGATGCGGAGTCGGCAAAGAAATACGCAAATATGGCGGACGGTTATGCGGTCACGGTCGATGAAATGATGCCGCGCATTCTGGAAGGAGAGGAAGCGGTCCGATATTGTCAGCTCAACATACAACATCTTTTTGATATGGTCGGAATGAACGTGCGTATCATGTGTCAAAAGGGCAATTATTCGCCGGAGGAGCATATCAAAGCGCGCGAATTTCTTATTCATTGCTTCGATCTGCTTTATCCGGACGGAAACTGCGGTTTTTATCACTGCCGATATTCGGAGATCTATCAGGAAATGGCGGCAAACTATTTAAAGCTGAACGACACGGTAAATATGTTTAAGTATCTTGAAAAATCTGCTGAGCACGCGATCAGGTATGATACGCTGAAGGATGGACAGTTCACTTCTTTCTTCGCAAGTCGGATCGATTTTTCTTCCATACATGCGGTCAAGAATTATACTGAAAATCAATCGGGTTTGCTTCTGAAATCCTTGAAAGGAGAGAAGTTCAAACAGTTTGAAAAGGATCTCCGCATGACGAAAATCGTTAATATGCTGACACCCGTGGCGATTTTCTGACTTCCCCGTAATCTCCGTTTTCAAGTATGCAAAGAGCGTGCACCGTGCGCCCTTTTGCCTCATTCGTCATAAACAAAGATACGCCGTCGGGGGAAGAATCTGACGGCATGTATCATTATGGCGCTTTTAGTTAGGTTTTTGTAACATTTTGGCGGTCTTTTACAAACAGTACAAATCCGAACCCAAGGCCTCTTGGTGAATGGTTCGGATTTGTCGTTTATTTCGACGATCTGAATTTGACCTCAAGCAAAACAAACCAAATTGAAAAACGGAGCTCAAGAAAATGAATTTGAACACCGGTAACATCGGAGTCCGGGGATTTAGACACTATGAGTTTCTCAAGCAAAACCACCCGTCAACTGTCAGCATCATGCGCTTGAACGGCACTTTGGAGAACTATCTCAAAGATGTCAACCAAGAGGCAATAGCAATGCTTGAAACGCACGTCCGACCGTATGCAAAAGCGGAAGGCGTTACGGAAGCCCTCAAACGCTCGGATCAGCTAGAATGGGTGCAGAGAATGAACAACATCCGCAATCGCGCCTAAGAGACCGTACTGAACGAAATAATCTACCGATAATCGGGTAGGAGGGGGTGGTTAACCCCCCATCCTCCCACACCACCGCTCATGCGGTCCCGCAAGCGGCGGTTCGGCTAATGATATATTGCTTTCTGCTTGCCCTGTACGTCTATTCTCACTAAGCTACTTCTGCCCTCTATCCTCAGTTTCCGACCTACTTTCAAGCAGATAGACCCTCCCCGGGTTTTCCGCTTTCAGTCATGATTCAAGCGTACAGTTCTATATATCATTATCCGCCGGGTCCTTCCCTCCGTCGGCTTTCACCGACTTCTCAGGTACTACGACCCAGACTGACTTCTGCGAGTTCAGCCATACCTTGCAGTATGGGTTACATCCCATTTGATGCGTGCCTCGCAGACCTCCCCGCTTAAGGTGCAATAGCCTTCATTCCATGCTGCCGCCGCATTTACACTTCCTACTACCAAGCGTGTAGTGGACTTTCACCACCAAGCTATTGCCCATGGCGGGCGTACAACGCACGAGGCGGGGAGATCAACTCCCCGCCTTGATATTTGGAATTATTCGGGCAAAACGTCGCTGAACATTATCAGATTTGCTGTGATCCTCTCTTGCGGTGTCAACGGTTTAAATGTTCCGTTCTCATAGAGCATTTC
>JAFXWT010000209.1 GCA_017542695.1 Clostridia bacterium | reverse complement strand
GTCGTTGTTTTTATTTCGCTTTCAGCGTTTATGAGTATGGCGTTTGACGAGGTGGATCGCGAGATTGAGCGTACAGATTATAATATCTGGGTATACGCAACATACGCAGATTCAGAAGAGTATCAAAAGCTGCTCGATACGGTAAGTTTTGATTATGTTCAAGATTTTAGCGTGGTCAGGACTGCTGAAATAGAGTTCATCGGAAATCATTACAACAAGGAGTATTCAGATTGGATCCAACTGATGCCGGATGAGAACGATCCACAATATATCAGCGTTGCGTCGGTGGGCGACAAACAGTTCGCAAAATATTGTGCTTCTCTCGGATTGGACCCGAAAAAAATGGAGAACAAAGCAATTCTGTGCGATTATACCACCGTTAAGAAATACGACGAATCGAGCAATAAAACAGACAAGAAATATATGCGTGTTTTTGATTTCAAGAACAAAGATACGGTAATCGGATTCACGGAAAACTCTCTGACAGAGAATAAAATCAATGCCCAAGTTGAAATCATTGCCGTAAGCGAAAATAAACCGTTTGGCTTGAAAAACTGGAGCAGTCCGTTTTTGTTCGTAAGCGATGAAACGTTTAACGGTATGGCTGAGACTACTTATGTAAACATCGACTATAAGACCGACAATTCTGATAAATTGCAGGATGAGATCGAATCGCATTTACAGGGTATATCCTTTAATCTGAACAATATCGACGAGCGTTTCAGACAAATGAACAATCTTTACACTCTGATCGGGATCTTCCTTTACGGCTTTATTATTGTCATTTCACTAATCGGCGTTACCAATATCTTTAACACGATTACGACGAATATGGAACTCAGAAAGCCGGAATTTGCCATGCTTCGTTCCGTCGGAATGACAAACAGGGAATTTAACCGCATGATAAGGCTTGAAAGCCTGTTCATGGGTACCCGCGCCCTTGTGTTTGGAATACCGATTGGCATTCTGCTGTCCTATGCTATTTATCACTTCTTGACCGAAGAATCCGGAGATCCGTATAAACTGCCCGCTCTGGCAATCCTCATAGCGGTCGCAGCTGTATTTGTTCTGATTTCACTGATTATAGCATACTCGATGGGCAAGATCAAAAAGCAAAACACGATAGAAACCATCCGAAATGAAAACATTTAACGAATAAGGGGGAATTCCCCCCTTATTTTATGCTACAATAGCAAAGGAGGAGGTGAATGCCTTGAAGATACTTCTGTTGGAAGATAATGAATCGATTGCTAAAGGTCTCGCCTATTCTTTTGAAAAGAATAATTACGAATTCACGTACAGAACCACCGTTAAAGAAACCGAAGCGTATTTGCTGAAAAACGACGACCTTGATTTGATTATTCTTGATATCGCTTTGCCTGACGGCAACGGATTTGATTTATATAAAAACGAGATAAAGCCGCGTGAAATCCCGACGATATTTCTCACTGCGTGTGACGATGAAGACGATATTGTGAGGGGACTTGACGTCGGCGCGGAAGACTATGTGACCAAGCCGTTCAGCACGAAGGAACTGATGGCGAGGGTAAACAAGATCCT
>JAFXWT010000208.1 GCA_017542695.1 Clostridia bacterium | reverse complement strand
TGTCCGCGAAGGCGCTCTGCTACGGCGACAAAAAAACGCCCGCGCTCGCAAGGATCACAGACGCGGAAGCTCCGATGGCAGTCCAGATATTCGGCTCCGAACCCGAATTCATGGCCCGAGGTGCCGCGATCGTCCTCGAAAACGCGAAAAAGGACGGCGTTTTGCCGTCCGCGATAGATATAAACATGGGCTGCCCCGTCCACAAGATCGTGTCGAACAGAGAGGGCTCCGCACTGATGAAAAACGTGCGGCTGATACACGATATCGTCGCCGCTGTCGTCGCCGCCGTCGATGTTCCCGTCACCGTGAAGATGCGGCTCGGCTGGGACTTATCGAGCATCAACGTCGTCGATGCGGCAAAGGCCGCCGAGAACGCGGGGGCCGCCGCCGTCTGCGTACACGCGCGAACTCGCACGCAGATGTACTCCCCCGGCGTAGATATATCATACATCGGAAAAGTCAAGGCGGCGCTCCGTATCCCCGTCATCGGCAACGGTGATATTTTCTCCGCCGACGATGCGCTCAAAATGATGAGCCAAACGGGCTGTGACGGAATAGCCGTCGCGCGCGGCGCGCTCGGCAACCCGTGGATATTCGACGAAATAAAGGCGGCGCTCTCGGGCAAAGCGTTCATGCCTCCGACGATAAAAGACCGCGTCGGGGCGGCGATGCGCCAGTTTGAGCTTTCCGTCGCCGACAAGGGCGAGCGCACCGCCGTCGTCGAGTCGCGCCGCTACCTCGGGCGATATATAAAAGGCGTTTCGGGGGTGACGAAGATCCGCGCCGCGCTTTGTCGCGCCTCGACCGCGGACGAGATACGCGAACTGCTTGGATCCGTAATAAAATCAACGGGCGACTGACACGTCGCCCGTTTTTCATTCATTCGTGCGTTTGAATATCGCGTCCACCCCCAGCATCCCGCCGAGAGACAGCGCGATCGACGTCATCGTGTCCCGTATCATATCGAATATCGCCTCTCCGCTTGACGCAAGCTCGTAAACGCTCATCCCGCGCGTGAAAAAGAATATGTAAGCGACGGCAAAGACGATCATCGGCAGCGTTATTCCCGCGATCAGCGACGCGCCGCGGCACAGCGGCGCCGCAAAAACCTTATTTATCATTTTTACACCCTTTTAAGTGATCTTATGATGCGATTATAATCCTTTTTATAACGCCTTTCAATGAAGAAATCAAACCTTTTTTGCATATTTTTTCATAAAAGTACGCCTTTCTCCGTATTTTTTCCTCTTTTTCCGCTTCTTCCTCAAATTATCCGAATGATTATAAACAATTCGACATCGTTCGACAAATTCACCGTAGTAAAGCATTGAAATACACACCGCCGCCCGAAATTCTGTCGAATTTTCCCGAACGCTCCCGCTCATAACAGAATTCTTATCTGCCATTTTTATCCATTCGATGATATAATCAAAATGATTTTTTTCATCGGAGGAACAAAAATGACTTACAAAACGGATTCTTTCATCACATACATCAAAAGAGATATCGGAGAATGCTCTTTTACATACAGATTGATGAGTTCCGGCTCCGAGCGCGGCGGCAACTTCATCCTGCTCACATCCGAACACGACGGCACGGTCGAAGATGCGTTCGTCCCATACGTTTCGGAGAGCTATACGGAAGCCGAAACGGTCTTTCGCTTTCTCTACGAAAACGAGGTCACACCGTCGACGGTTTTTGAAATTCTCGACGACTATTTTGCGATGAAATAGAAAAATCGGATAAATTTGAATTTTTGTGTTTACTTTTTTGCATTTTTGTGATACAATGAAAAAAGCAGAAAATTCTATTATGGAGGAAAAGCGATGAAATGTCCCGTTTGCGGCTATACCGAAAGCAAAGTAGTCGATTCGAGGCCGACGGAAGAGGGCGTCAGTATACGCCGTCGCCGAGAGTGCCTGTCGTGTCAAAACCGTTTCACGACTTACGAAACGATCGAAACGCTTCCATTGCTCGTCATCAAAAAGGACAACACGCGAGAGGTGTTCGATAAATCGAAGCTGCTCAGCGGAATGCTCAGCGCCTGCAACAAGCGGCCCGTCACGATGGATCAGCTTGAGGGTATCGCCTCCGAAATAGAAGCCGAACTGCAAAACTCACTGAAACGCGAAATATCAAGCAGGCAGATAGGCGTGCTCGTAATGGATAAACTAAAGGATCTCGACGAAGTCGCCTACGTCAGATTCGCATCGGTATACCGAGAATTCAAGGACCTCGATTCATTCATGCAGGAGCTTGAAAAAATAAGGTCGCAAAAAGACGACGATCAAACTATAAAATAATCTTCTTTCTTTATTAAATTTTGTTTTTCGCGGAAACGCTTCACATAGATTTGAATGTAAAGAAAGGAAGAATACATGAATGATATCAATAAAAGAAGTACCCTACAAAAACTTCGGTAAATGCCTCTCGATCTCGAACGAAAAGCTTGAGCTTCTCGTAACGGTCGACATCGGACCGAGAATAATCAAATGCAACCTGATCGGAAAAGAGAATCTGATGTTCAACGACGTTGAACGCAAGATCTCCCACGACGTGTCGGAACTCTTCGGAGAGGGAAAAACGTGGTTCATCTACGGTGGCCACAGAATATGGCTCAGCCCCGAGAAGTTCCCCGATTCCTACTATCCCGACAACGAAAAAGTGGTCTATTCCACATTCGCAAACGGCGCGGTGTTCACTCCGTCAAGGCAGCAGAAAACGGACATCCAACTCGAAATGAGAGTCGAAATGGACGAGACAGAACCGAAAGTCACAATCGAAAACAAGATCACAAACTGTTCAAAACAGTCGATCGAGGGCGCCGTATGGTGCCTTTCGGTAATGGACAAGGGCGGCGCGGTCATAGTTCCCCAGCCGAAAGAGGACACGGGACTGCTCTCGAACCGCATTTTGGCGCTTTGGCCGTACACAAAAATGAGCGACAGCCGCGTTTTCTGGGGTGACAACTACATCGCGCTCCGTCAAAACCCCGAAATCAAGAACGCGATCAAGTTCGGCATCAACAACACCGCTCACAAGGCGGCGTACATAGGTCACGGACAAGCTCTCGTCAAAGATTTTAACGCAAACCACCCTGCCGGAGTATATCCGGATGGCGGAATGTCATGTGAAGTTTACGCAAATGAGCATTTTACAGAGTGCGAATCGCTCTCCGAAGTCAAAAAACTGAAGAGGGGCGAGTCGATAACGCACGTCGAAAGATGGACGGTAATCGACGACATTGATATCGACAAATTCTCAAACGAATCGCTCGACAAACTCGGAGAAAAAATATTCTGAAAACCGAAAAGCGCGGCCACGCCGCGCTTTTTTGTTTATAGTCTTATTCAATTATTTGAATATATCTATTTGTTTATATATTGACGATAATAAATATGTCCGTCTTGCGACGGACATATTTTATTTCAAGATCGCCGCTTTCAGTGCCTTTGCCGACCTCACAGCGCATTCAATCGCCGTTTTGTCCTTCTCCGGCTCGTCAAGCTCGACGACAAGCCATTCCGTGCCGCTCTTTCTCGCCGCCTTGACGATTTTGTCAATGTCGAGCACACCATCTCCGACGGCGCGCTGATCGAAATCAAGCCCGTCGGCGAGCGGCACGGCGGGAGCCGTTCCGTCGGGCTTTGTAAAATGCCCACGCCCGACAAAATCTTTCACGTGAAGTATTTCGATTCTTCCCTTGTACTTTTCTATGTACCCGGCGGCGTCTCCGCCGCCGACTTCGAGCCAGCAAAGATCGAGCTCTGCCATCGCGTCGGGGATTTTTTTCATAATGATATCATACCAACGCTCGCTGTCAAAAAATGTATTGAACTCGTGCGCGTGGTTGTGATATCCGGGAATAAATCCCGCCATTTTCAGATTTTCAACAGCCGCGGCGAGTTTTTCGAGTATCTCGTCTCTGTTTTCCTCCGTCGGCTGCGGCGTCATTGGTACAACGGCGTATTTAATGCCTGTCGCCTTATATTCCGCGAGTTCGTTTTTGTCCATCGCCGCGTTCAGTCCGATGTGCGCGGAGATCGCTTTGAGCCCATATTTGTCGAGCAGCGCTTTAATTTCGTCGCCCGTCTTTCCATAGCGCCCCGCCAGCTCAACGCCGTCGTACCCCGCGTCGCTGACGATTTTCAGCACGCCCTCAAGATCGTTTTTCGCCTCATTACGAAGCGTGTACATTTGTATCGCCGTTTTCATCGCGTTTCTCC
>JAFXWT010000025.1 GCA_017542695.1 Clostridia bacterium | reverse complement strand
GGTGCCGCCGAACCGTTCCGCGAGCCGTTGCGCCGCCTGCCGCAGCGGCGGCGAATCCCCTGGTACAATCCACGCCTCCCTGAGCGGCGTCTCCAGGCACAGATCCTTGAGTTTCAGGATGCCCGCGTCCTCTGGATTGCCCACTGGCGAAAAACGGAAGTTGCGGATCCGAAAGTCTGGCGTGCCCTCGTAGGAGCCGTAGAAGAAGACCCGCACCTTGCGGATGCCGTCGGGGATCTTCAGTTTCACAAACAACGCGATACAAAGAAAACACAAAGACGCGAACTGAAGGATATCGTTGCCGAACACCCGATACACGAGCGGCTCCAGATACTTCCCCGCCTCTCCCGTAATTGCGTATCCCGCTAGATACGGAAGCAGAAAACGGCAGACATTGAGAAGCAAGCCGATAAGAAACAGCTTTCCGGCGCGTTTTGCAAGATCGGACGCGCTGCTTTTCTTTGTGTATACGATACCCACACCCATACAGAACATGAACATGGGGGCGCTTATCGGAGAGCCTATGACGTAATCAAAAAGAAACGGTATGCCGTGATCCAGTCCTTCGGAAGCGGTGCATTCGATAAAACAATGTACGAAAGGAAGGCAGAGCACGGGCAGCGCCTTTCCGAAATCAAGTTCGGTCTGACGCCCGGTGTTGACCTGCCCGTCAGAGAGCAATTCTCTGAGTTTCATAAGAAAATCGCCTTTTCAAAAAATAAAATTCAAAACGTCATTCTATCGTAAATATGTCCGTAAAGCCCGTGAAATCGAGAACTTCATAGACGTTTTCATTGAGATTGCGTAGTTTCATGCCTTTCTTTGGCATCATCGTCCTGTGGAGGACGAGCAGATACCGTATGCATGCCGATGAGATCAGCGGGGTCTTTTCGAGATCGATGACGACGGATTCCACGGCGTCAAGGTGCTCGGCGACCGTGCTTTCAAGTATCGGCGTAGTCAGGGTGTCGATCTTTCCGACCGGATAAACGGTCAGTTCGGTTCCTTCGATTTTTGTCGTGATTTCCATGGTTTACTCTTCCTTTTCTTTCGGTTTTGAATTATTTTATTCAATTACTATGACCGCAGCGACAGCGGCCGCGGCAAATACGGCGACAACGGCGACAATAACGATAACGCCGTTGTTTCCGAAGACCGAAGCGGTCATCGAGCCGTCGGTCCTGCCGTATCCGCAGACGGAGCAGTAATGCTCTCCGCCCTCGTCAACGAAGGTATGAGGCTCCTTTGTATGAACGGAGGTGACGGTCATATTGCTTTTGATCGCGGTAAAGGTCTTGTTCCATTTGGAGAAAACGTAATGCCCGTCCTCCGCCGGGAACGGCCCGATCTCCGGGGCTTCGGCGTCCTTGCCGTATTCCACCGTCTGCTTGATACGTTCGCCCGTCATTTTGTTGACGAAAGTGACGATGTACGTCTTTACCTTCCATTGAGCATAAAGAGTTACCGTATCCCCCTTGACGGCGGACAAATCGCGCACGGTGCTCTTGTTAGGATAGGGTTCGCCGGTACCGTCCGGTTCGGTGTTC
>JAFXWT010000207.1 GCA_017542695.1 Clostridia bacterium | reverse complement strand
CGGACTGCCGTTATTGCTTTTCGCATATTCTGTCTCATATAAGTAAATGTAACACGTTTTCTTGTCCGGCTGGATCTTTACAAGCTTTATCGCGGAAGCCGCTTCTCCGAAATCTTCCGGAGACAAAGCCTCATGCTCTGCGTCGAAATCATCAGTCAGCGTGACGATAATGATATCAAGCATATAGCCCGATTTTTTTGTTCCGTCATTTCCCATATAATATAGATAATTAAAATTTCTTTCCCAGTCTTCCCAATGCGGAACAGCCAAAATCCCCACCGGCATCAGCGAAAGCAGAAACAAAACTACTAAAACTGCCGAAATGATCCTTTTCATGATAATCCTCCTTATCAGTTAAAAGTTTTGATTCCGATCGTATCGAAATCCACATCTCCGAACAAATACCGCAAGAATTCTTCGTCTGTCATACTCAAAAGTGTTGAATCATCAACCGGCGATATGAGATTTGAGCATGGACAAATCGGAGATCGTGAACAATCCGTCGCCGTTCTGATCAGACGCGGCGATATTGTATATGTCGTTATACCTTCCCGCGAGGCAGGCTTTCATCGTCGAGAGATCCTTCAGCGTGACGAGTCCGTCATAGTTCATATCGTATTCATACCCTTCGTAGGCGGTGGACCCGAAGATGAAGAGCCGCTCGAATCTCACCGTGCAGTCGCACTTTTCGGTCAAATAAGTATACAGCTTGGCGTAATAACGGATCGTATCACAGAAGGACATCGAATCGATCTTTTCGAGAAGGTCCTCGTTTATCATTTCAAAATAGAAGTATTTGCTGTCTTTTCCGAAGTTGATATCAAGATTGTTGCCGTTGATATCCGTATAGCCCCAGCTTACGTTCGCGGGATCGTTGAACCAGATTTTAAACTCACGAAGTCCGTAATTCTTAAACATTTTAACCTTTCTTCCACTGCCGAACCATGCGGTCAAAAACGCATGCACCTGCTCCGAAGTCGCCTCGTCAATGTCTCCGTACCAATAGTGATACGTCAGATCGCACGCTTCGCTGTAATCGGTAACGACGGGCACAGGCTCCGTATAATCGCCGTCATAGTAATACACATTTGCAGACGCGCCGCAGGCGGAACAAATATACAGCAATTTTCCGAGAGCGACGTCGCTCGCGGGCTTGGTCTCGACAAGGCGGTAGATCTGATGAGCGCAGTCTCCCGCAGTAACGATGCTGCCGTAAAGCCTGTAATTTACGTAAGGATAAAGCTCCGGATCGACCATATTGTATTCGATCTCGCCCGTGCATCTCGGAAGCAGATATACGGGAAGAACGTTTCCCGCAGCGTTCAGACTGCCGTCGTACGAAAACGTGTATTTGACAAGTCTGCCGTCGCGATTTGCGAACAGCGGCTTTTCACCGTCGTATTTCCCCACAGTCAAAGACGCCTGCGCCCATTTCATTTCAGGCTTCAGATTCGCCGCCGTGCAGAGCGCGGGATAGTCGCGCATCAACTCGACCGCCTCCGGGTCGCACCCGAGGATCCCGTAAGGATCCGCATCAAGTCCCTTGGTATAGCTGTAAAATTCGTAAGGATCG
>JAFXWT010000024.1 GCA_017542695.1 Clostridia bacterium | reverse complement strand
CAGATCACCTCCCCCTGCTTCCCTTCCCCGTTGTACCTCCTATACATAGCGTTGAGCAATACATTCAGCTCAAACCCCTCCTGAGGACTAATGGCTGGTTCTTCAAGAACTTTTGGCTGCTTGACAATTCGGTCTACACGGAAACTACCGACACTTTTGTGTTTTTCTGAAAACCCGACGGCGTAGTAATAGTCGCCGTTCCATATGAGCTTATACGGGCTGAATATGTAGGTAAACCCGCCGTTCTTTATTTCTTGCTTCTTATTCGCGTTGTAACTGAAGTACTGAAAGGATACCTTTTTCTTTTTGTTGATCGCTTCATTCAAAGCGTCCATAATATATAACACTTTTTGGTTATCGGTTTTGAGACGGTTTTCTACGTCTACGTTACGAACAAGATCCGCCGAGGTATGCTTGCTCGAAAGAGAAGCGATCTTTTTCACGAGATCCGCGCTTTTTTTCTTTGGAATAAAGCGTGCCGACTCAATAGCATCAATCAGGGTTTTGAGTTCCGGAAGATCAAATGTCCGTCCTATCAAGTATATTCTCTTTTGAGTGGACTGTTCAACTTCGATATCAAATCCAAATTCTTGAAGTACCTTGATATCGTCACCAACCGTACCTCTGGTTGTAGATATCCCATAGTTGGCTTCAAGCTGATCAATTATCTGTGCTATTGTAAGATAATGATCCTCGTCAGTCTGCTCATAGAGCATTTTAGCCACATAGAACGGTCGGAGTCGTGCTTTTATATCCATAAGAACACCTCCCCAACCTTATTCTTTTGATGGGGGTTATTGTACCATAGGGAGTGTAAAAAATTAAATGATGGAATTGCTGTTAGTTTTTTTACAATTTCAGGAAACATATTTAAATCCTTTCAATGGTTGAATTATGCTTGAAATGAATGGGGGACAGGCAAAATTGTCTGTTTTTTTAGTCATCCCATTAGTGCTTCTGACAATCCGGTTAATACTCAGGAAACTATGACTTTGATAAGATTTACTTGTTTGTATTTAGAGATACTGAAAGCGGCTATACGCTTTCACGGGTGGTATAGCCGCAATCTCAACACATATGGGGATTTTGGAATAGTATTATGATTATCTTTGTTGGGACAACTGAAGTTCAATCAGTTCCGGATCTGTTTTTCGACGCATAACAGTTTCACTTCGGAATTTTTTTGGTGTAGTCCCGGACATTTTTTTGAAAAACTTGCAGAAATTCTGTGATGAGGATAACCCTATACGCGAAGCAATATGTTCTCCGTCCAATTCAGTAAAGCTCAGATAGTATTTAGCTTGCTGAAGTCGCGCTTGCTGTAAGTATTCATAGAAAGACAAATGCAGATAGTATTTGAAAATGTTTTCAATCTGATTTTTGTTTATCCTGAATTTCAAGTATAGAGAATCAAGAGTTATTTTCTCGTCAAGATGATTATGTACATATGCCAGAAGGTTTTTGAATTCACTGGAAACCCTAACGCTGATGCTTGGATCATACGACGTTTCAATGTAATAATTGTGAAATATTCGCTCAAAAATATTGATGATATCAATGAAGTATGATCTTGCTCTGCAAGGCCAGTACCAATCTTTTTGCTCTTCCAAATTTCTTGTAAGATTGTTAAAAGCATCGACAATCTTGCCGAGGGTATCTTCATTCAAATAAATAAACATTTTGTTTATGTCATCCGTCAGAAAAGGGGACAACTGGAAAAAAGCATGTTGCTGACACAGGTGATCATATTGCGAGTTTCTGACAGTACTGATAAACATATTTACATTTAAGAATTGAGGGTTGAATTTGATAATCCGCACTTCGGCGGTGAGGTTTGAGGAAATCACTATTTTCTTTAGTTCGTCAAGACAAACTGCAACAGGACCTGCGATCTGACAAGGGACATCGTTAATCTTCGCTGTCAGACTTCCGCTTTTGATAATTATTATACTAAAACAATCGTTGGATAGAATTTGC
This sequence comes from Clostridia bacterium, assembly GCA_017542695.1. The sequence goes on along the minus strand of JAFXWT010000024.1, from coordinate 3,531 downwards.
GGGTCGAGACGATCCATATAGTATGTTTCTACCAGTACGATTTTATTCTTATCCTGTTTGTTAGTAGTGCCGGCAAACAACTCTAATGCATCCTTTCAATCGATTATTACGTGAAATCGCATACAGAGTTATTATAACCCGCAATTAGACTTTCATAAATAAACAGAGACTATTATGAATTGATTGGAAACAAAATTGAATTGATTGGAAACATATTTGATCCGAAAACTCCCATTTCCCCTATCTCGTCGCTTTCTATTATCTACATTAATTACCGAATTGCCTATTTTTATTTCTGTTTCAAAAGTACACATTTGGATGTCGATTGGAAAACACGGGCGTCGTTTTTTGTGTTATGATTACCGAAAACGCGAGAAAAGGAAAAGAAGCGCTGAACGGTGATGAAAAACAATCTTTATCGCATCAAAAACATATGGTCATTCGCAAGGAAATACTTTTTTGTGTTTCTCGTTGCAGAAGTGTGTATTATTCTCTTGTATGTAATCTCTGTATTGCTTCCTCTCAATCTTGCTGATTTGGTAGATGAAGTACTATACAAGCGTGACTATTCAAAGTTCTTTGGAATAGGAATGAAGTATCTCATCATGTTTGTCGGAGCTGCTTCCATCAATTTCACATATGCTTTTGTTTGGCAGTATCTGAATAATCATTTCGTTCTTGATATAAAAAACAGGATGTTTGACCTGATAATCCATTCGAGGGCTTCATTCCTATCGAAGATAAACAGCGGGGATATTTTGACACGTATTGATGGAGACGCAGATCAATATATTCACGCAGTTTTAAGAAATGGATTTCATTTTATTAACTCGGCATTTATGTGTGTGGGTATTCTGATCCTGGTTGCACGAACAAGTATTGTGATGTCAATTCTTCTGTTAATTGCTGCAATTGTCCCGATTATTATTTCTAAGATAAGCGGCAAAATAGTTGAGAAATATGCGCAGGAATCGAGAAAGGAATCGGGTAAGCTTACCGGTCTTGTCTTTGATTTAATAAAAGGGATACGGGAGATTAAACTCACATGTGCCGAAAAATGGGCTGAGAGCAAATGTGTTTCTCTTTTAAAGAAGATAATTTCATTTGGTAACAAAACAATTAAGATAGAGTTTTTCGTCGGCGAAGGAACAGATCTCGTAAATCTTTTAACAACATTAGGGATATATGGATATTCTTTGTTCTTGGTTCTTCGCGGGCAATTAACGGTAGGCGTGTTTCTTGCATGTCTCCAATATATAAACTTATTGCGTAGAAAACTCAATTGGATGCTGCGCATCTATCTGGATTGGTTCACACGGAAAGTAAGTGTTGATCGCGTGACTGAGATACTTGAGTTGACCACTGAAAGAACAACAGGAGACAAAATCAATGCCATTTCTTCGATAGAGTTCAAAAATGTTTTCTTCAAGTATGAGGAAGATAACCCGGTCCTTAATGACGTATCGTTTAATATACATCGAGGCGAAAAGATCGGAATTGTTGGTGAGAGCGGTAATGGAAAAACTACAATTCTATCGCTTATTATGGGGTTTTATTCAATAAACAGTGGAGAATTGCTTATTAATCAGATGCCTATCGAACAGATTGATGTTTTTTCGTTGAGAAGGAGAATTGGGGTGATTTCTCAAGACGTGGTAATATTTGAAGGTACAATCCGGTTTAATCTTACGCTTGGCGATAACTATCCTGATTCTGAATTGATGAATGTGTTAAGTGCTGTCGGACTGGAAAAGGCAATAATTGGAATGCCAGATGGAATAGATACGGTCATCGGTTCTGAAAACCGAGGATTATCCGGCGGACAAAAGCAGAAACTGATGGTTGCCAGAGCACTACTCAGAAACCCTGATCTGCTGATTATGGATGAAGCAACTTCTGCAATTGACGCTGAATCAGAAAGAGAGTTGTTGAATTACATAACCGAAAATATGAAAGAAACAACGATTTTGCAGGTTTCTCACCGATTAGAAACGATTCAGTCCTGCGATAGGATAATTGTGATAAATAATCGCGGCATTGAGGCGATTGGCTCACATGATGAATTGCAGCGACGTTCAAAAACGTATAGACAATTATTTGGGTGTTTGGTATGAAGAGCAGGATTAAAGCGATCAGATTACTTAAAAGGCATATAAGGAATGTCCGAAGGCCGGCTCTGTTACTTCTCTTTATCAATTTGTTGGCTACATTGTCATCGTTTATCTCCCCCAAACTATTCCAAATCCTTATAGATGACGTAATCAAGGGACTGATGGTTGAGAGATTCTGGATCGTCGCTCTTGGGATGGTGTTGATATATGTATTTGACTTTTTTGCTTCCGGCGTAAAAACAATTCTCAGCAGAAAGATCCAAAATACTTTTTCGGTATCGTTAAAAACAGATGCGCTGAAAGCGGTCTGTTTTGCGCCATATTCATTTATTGAGAAATACTCTGCCGGGGATATCAAAATGCGTGTTTTGGATGATACGGATGCGACAAGTGGGTTTGTTGAAGATCAGATTGTTAATTATGTTATTTCAATTATTACGCTTGTGACAACAATTTATTTGGCCCTGTCAATCAGTTTCCGCATGACCATTCTGTGTGCGTTTGTCGTGGTCCCGATTGTCATTCTTCTCAATTTTTTAATTGGTCGAGGAACAAAGAAGGTCAACGAGGAAGTCAGAAAAGCAAATAGTGAATATTACACGTCAACATTCAACACCCTTCAATATTGGCGTGAAATAAAAGCTCAAAACAAGGAGGAAGAATTCTTCTCGCGTTTTAAAAAACACAGATCAATCCTTGCAAAACTAGGGATAAAATCAATCAGATATTGGGCTTACGGTGAGATATTTAACGATTTCAAGTCAAATTATCTGACTAAAGTTTTGATATATGTTATTGGAACGTTTTTTGTAATCAGAAACGATATTTTAGTCGGTTTTTTGATTATGTTTTCGGAATATTTTGCATCAATGTTTTCGGCTATTGATAGATTGCATGCAAAGAGAATTGCGATGCTGACAAATGCTCCGTATTATGAAAGAGTTTGTGAAACACTATCATTTCCGCAAGAAGAAAACGATTTATCAAATATCGCTTTTTTATCCGGAATCACAACGGAAAATGTGTGCTTCTCATACTCTGAAGAAAGCGATATATTGAAAAGAATATCTTTGAATATTGAAAAAGGTAATTATGTCGCCTTTTCCGGGAAGACCGGATGTGGGAAATCCACACTTATTAAACTGATCCTTGGACTTTATTCTCCTCAAAAAGGAAGGATTATGTTAGATGACAAGGAGATATCAAGGATAAAGAAAAACGACCTACTGAAAAAATTCGGGGTCGTAATGCAGGATAATTACCTTTTCAATATGACTATAAGAGAGAACCTTGTTTTGGGGGCTTTGGATTCAACCGAAATAGAGATGGAAGAAGCGTGTAAAAAGGCGAATATTTATGATTTTATCATGAGTTTGCCTGAAGGATTTGATACCGAAATCGGAGAAAGGGGAGTTCGGCT
>JAFXWT010000206.1 GCA_017542695.1 Clostridia bacterium | reverse complement strand
TATATGCCGAGATAGAGGATCTGTCCCGTCATTCCGGCGTTCAGTATTTTTTCGTTTCTTACGACCGGCGGCCGCCTCATATATTCCGCAAGCGGTATCTCACCTGCAAAAGCGAGCCCTCCGAGAGTATCCATTATTATATTGACCCAGAGCATCTGTATTACCGTTATCGGCGCGTCGATCCCGACGAACGGTCCTATCAGCGACACTCCGAGCGCACATAGGTTCATCATAAGCTGGTATGTGATGAACTTGCGGATCGATTCGAATACGCATCTGCCGTAAAGGATAGCGTTCGTGACAGACGAAAAGCTGTTATTTGTCAGTATTATGTCGGCGGCTTCCTTCGCGACATCGCTGCCGCTTCCCATGGCAAAACCGACGTCCGCGGATTTGAGAGACGGAGCGTCGTTTATACCGTCACCCGTCATACCGGAAACGAGTCCCAGACGATGAGCCGACTCTACGAGACGGAGCTTATCGCCGGGCGTCGCTCTTGCGACGACTGACAAACGGGGAAGTATTCCGTCGATTTCTTTGTCCGTCATTTCGGATATTTCGCCGCCTGTGAGCACTTTGCCTCCGTCGAGGATGCCCGCTTCCTTTGCGATAGCGCCCGCGGTATCCTTGTTGTCGCCGGTGATCATTACGATCTGTACGCCCGCCTGTTTTGCGAGAGCGACGGATTTTTTTATATCAGGACGAAGCTCGTCTCTTATCGATATAAGCGCTGTGAGAGTCATGTCGACGTTTTCGTCGCTTTTTATCGATTCCCAGCCCGAACGATCGCACAGCCCGAGCGCGAGGACTCTTGCGCATGACGATGTTTCTCTTATTATGACGTCTTTGAAGCGAGACGACGCCTGCCTCGTCATCTTACGGCTCTTACCGCGTTCGCTGTACGACGTGCATCTTGAAAGAATCTTTTCGGCGGCGCCGAGGACGGCGCACCTGACAGAGCCCCCGCCTTCAAAAACGCAAGCCGAGTATTTGACGGCTGGATCGAAGTTCATTTTTTCCTCGCATAAAGTTCGTTCAGCCGGCTGCGTTCCCTTGCAGAAATTAACGAGCGCTTTTTCCGTTGGCGAGCGGGATGATGAACCGATGAGATGTTTCGAGATAAGCGGTATTATATCTTTTTCATTCTCTGCAAGTTCCCGGCAGTCTCTGTAACATTTTTCGCCGACGTAAACGCGGTTTACCGTCATATTCCCTGACGTCAGCGTTCCCGTTTTGTCTGTAAAGAGTATATTCATCGATCCCGCAGTTTCTATTCCCACCGGCTTTCTGACGAGAACGCCGGAACGAAGCATCTTTTTCATGTTAGACGACAAAACTACGGTTATCATCATCGGAAGCCCTTCGGGTACTGCGACTACGAGCACGGAAACGCCGAGCGTCACTGCGCTGACGACGGTGGAAAGTACGAATTTCAAGTCTTTGATCCGCTGTACGATAACAGCGCCGTTGAAGCCCGAGTCCACGACGACGGAATTGAACAGATATACGAATATTATAAGCGCCGCGGCTGCATATCCGAGCCGGCTGACTGACTTTGCAAGCTCAGAGAGCCTTTCTTTGAGCGGACTTTTTCTTTCCTCCGCCGAAACGTTTTCGGCGATCTTTCCGTATTCCGTCGCCGCTCCTACCTTTGTGACGACGGCGACGCACTCCCCGGAGGTACAAAGACAGCCCTTATAAAGAAAACAGCCCTGCGCTTTTTTAACGTCTGCGCTCTCTCCCGTCAGCGGCGCTTCGTTAGCTCCGACGCCGCCCTCTGCGATAACGCAGTCTGCCGGGATCCTCATTCCGGCTCTGATATAGCATACGTCGCCCGCGACGAGTTCCGAGATCGGTATCTCCTTAGTTCTTCCCGAACGCCTGACCGTGACTTTTCCGCGCCCCGCCGATTCTTTCAGTTTTTCAAAAGCCGCCTCGCTGCCTTGTTCCGATACGGTTGATACGACAGTCGCCGTCAACACAGCGCAGGCGATTCCGATCGTTTCGGGTATATTGATGTTTTTGAAATTCAGAGCTGTGTTAATAATCAGCGCGCCGATCAGAATTTTGATTATCGGATCGGAAAGATTCGATACGAATTTTGATATGAATGAACGGCGGCGCACTTTGATCAGTTCGTTCGCACCGTTTTTTTTGCGGCTTTGGATCACTTCTTCCGCGTCAAGTCCGCGCTCGATATCCGTATTGAACATTTCTTCCCGCCGCATCGTTTCACTCCGTTTTTTATTAAATTATATTAATGCGGCGAGCAAGATATGAAAAGGGCTGCCGTGACGGCAGCCCGATATTATTTGCTTTTAATTCGTGAGACGACGTTCAACACGATGTAAAGAATCAGATTTACAACAACGACAGCCGGCCCTATCGGAAGGTTCCCGATAAGGAACGCGAGCAGTATGCCGACGGTCGTGCAGACGCAGGATATGACAGCCGAAGCTGCGATAACTTTTTTGAATGAT
>JAFXWT010000205.1 GCA_017542695.1 Clostridia bacterium | reverse complement strand
TTTCTCAAAACAATCCACCCAGCCCTGCAATCCGTTCACCGCTTTTTCGGGCGTAGTTTCTTCATCCTCCGCCGCGACCGAAAGCAGATACACCCGGCGGAACTTATAGTCGGACGGATACAGCGGGTTCATCCTGTCGAGCAGCGTTTTCATCTGCCCGCTCATTTCGTAATAATAGATCGGCGTGACGAACACCAGCGCGTCGGCGTCCTTTACTTTTCCGGCGATCTGTGCGGCGTCGTCCTTCAGCACGCACTACTGCGTCTTCTGACAGGCAAGACAGCCGATGCAGAATCTTATCTCTTTGCCTTTGAGGCTGATAGCTTCGACTTCGTTTCCGGCTTCTTTTGCGCCGCGGATCAGTTCTTCAGCCAGTCTGTCGGAATTGCTCTTTGCCCTCAGACTCGTTTGGATCACAAGCACTTTACTCATTAAAATTTACCTCCGTATTCGATTTTCTTTATGTTTTTTCAGTACCATTCGTGTTTTTCGCCTCGGTCGAGAGCGTTTATACGATCCATTTCATCTTCGGTCAGACTGAAAGAGAAAAGATCGAGATTTTCTTTGATATGCTCCGGGTTGCCAGAACCGGGGATGACGACGATCCCGCGCTGGAGATCCCAACGCAGGATCACCTGCGCGGAAGAAACGTTATGCGCCTTTGCTATCGCAGAGATCGTTTCGTCTCCGAGCAGTTCGGAGGTGTGACCTCTCCCCCCGAGCGGATACCAGCACTGCGCGACGATCCCTTTTCCCCGGATAAACGGCACGACGTCCTGCTCCTGATAGTACGGATGGATCTCGTTCTGTACGAGAGCGGGTGTTACTTCGACCTGCGGCAGAAATTCCGTCAGCTCTTTCACATAATAGTTCGACAGTCCGAGGGAACGGATCTTTCCTTCACCGACGTATTTCTCCATCGCTTTATACGCTTTCACGTCGTTTGCGCCGGGATGGTGAAGAAGCATCATGTCTATATACCCTATGTTCAGCTTTTCAAGCGCCGTATCTATCGCTGTTTCCGGATCGTCGAACTGACTCGGATATATTTTTGTGATCACGAAGATCTCTTCGCGCGGGATACCGTATTCAGCCATTGCCTGACGCACGCCTTCGCCCACGGCTTCTTCGTTTCCGTACATATATGCGGTGTCGATCAATCTTCCGCCGTTTTTCAGCAGAGCCTTGACGGAATTCACACAGACGTCATGATCGAGCGAATAAGTGCCGAGTCCCATGATCGGCATGGTATAACCGCTGTTGAGCAGGACCGTTTTTTCTTCGAGATCGAATTCTCCGACTTTCCGGGCCGGATCCTCCGCTTTTGCTTCGTCCGGAGAATAGTTCGTTTCTCCCTCCGTCGAGGCGTCGGCGACCGTATCCCGCCCGGACGCCGTCTCGTCGACCGTTTCCGGAAATGAAGTCTCCGCGTTTTTTTCCGCGCCGGCGTCAGGTCGGGGAGCCTTATCGCAGGAAACGGTCAGGATCGCGAGCATGAATAAACAGAGCAGCGCGAAAATGATTTTCCCGGCGTTTTTCATCTCAAATATTCCTCAAAGAAGGCGGCGAGTTTATCGAACGGGATCGCGTTCTTTCCGCCTCCGTCGTACAGATCGGTGTGCGACGCGCCCGGGATGATATACAGTTCCTTATTGTCAGCGTATTTGCTGTCCTTTATCATATTCGCGTATGCGTCGCGGCTGAAATAGCAGGAATGTGCTTTTTCGCCGTGGATAAGGAGAACAGCGGAACGGATCTCGTTTGAGTATTTCAGTATCGGCTGATTCATAAAGGATTCGCATCCGATCACGTTCCAGCCGCCGTTTGAATTGAGGGAACGGGGATGATAGCCGCGCTCCGTCTTGTAATAATCATAGTAGTCTTTTACGAAATACGGCGCGTCCTCCGGCAGGGGATCGACCACGCCGCCTCCCGGTTTGTATTCGCCCGCTTTGTAATCGGCGATCCTCTGCGCGCACATAGCGGCCTTTTTCGCATAGCGCGCTTCCTCGCTGTCTTCGGAATCGAAATAGCCGTTCGCGTTGACGCGCGTCATATCGTACATGGTCGAGGCGACCGTCGCCTTTATGCGCGTATCCAGCGCGGCGGTATTGACCGCCATGCCGCCCCATCCGCAGATGCCGATTATACCGATACGCTCCGGATCGGCCTTCTCACAAAGGGAGAGGAAATCTACCGCCGCCATAAAATCCTCGGTGTTGATATCGGGCGACGCCATATACCGCACGTTCCCGCCGCTCTCACCGGTGAAGGACGGATCGAAGGCAAGCGTCAGATAGCCGCGCTCCGCCATAGTCTGCGCATACAACCCGGAGCACTGCTCCTTGACGGCTCCGAACGGGCCGCAGACGGCGATCGCCGGGAGCTTTCCCTCAACGTCCTTCGGGACGTACATATCAGCAGCCAGCGTGATGCCGTACCGGTTGATAAAAGTTACCTTGCAATGATCTGTCTTTTTGCTTTTGGGGAAGGTCTTATCCCATTTCTTTGTCAGCTTCAGTTCTTCCGTTTTCATCATGATCGTGTTTCCTTTCACATTTTACCGGTCTGCCGGATCACATAGTCGAACCGGTCGATTATTTTCTGACTTTCGTGCATCTTATCGATCAGATCGCACCGCTTTGATCTGAGAAACCGCATCAGATCGTTTTTGATGCCGTTTTTGTACAGTCTGACCGCTTCGCTTGTCGTATCGCCGTCAAATCCGGCGTCCGCAAGGCAATCGGTCAGCTCTCTTTCATAGTCGCTCATTTTTACGTCGGCCTCCTCAACTTTTCTTTACAATTTCATTATACCACCTTGACAAACGTTTCGCTAATGGTTATAATTTATATCGTGATATGAACGAAAGGAATAACATAAAGATATGGAGATAAGGACTTTGCGCTATTTTCTTGCGGTCGCAAGAGAAGAAAACATGACGCGGGCGTCGGAGACGCTGCACGTGACGCAGCCGACGCTTTCAAAGGCGCTGGGGGCGCTTGAAGACGAGCTCGGAAAGAAGTTGTTTGAAAGGCACAGCTTTTCGATCTCGCTGACGGAAGAGGGAGCGCTGCTCCGCGACCGCGCCGAGGATCTTGTCACGATGGCGGACAAGATCGAAAAGGAATTTGTTTCGCTGGACGATATCACCGGCGGCGAGCTTTTTCTCGGTCTTGCGGAATCTTATCAGATCAAATATATAGCCGAAGCGATCAGAGAACTGAAAAACCGCTGCCCGAAGCTGCGGTACCACATCACAAGCGGCGACACCGAGCAGGTGGCGGATAAACTGCAAAAGGGGCTTCTTGATTTCGTCGTTCTTGCGGAGGAACCGGATCCGAAGAAGTACGAATTCCTTCCGCTCCCTGAAGCCGACGTCTGGGGTCTGGTATTTCCGTCAGACGATCCGCTTGCAAAGAAAAAGACCTTCAAGCCGAAGGATCTTATCGGGCTTCCGCTGTTCTGCTCGCGACAGGCGTGGGAAAATGAAATCGCGGTGTGGGCGGGAGATTTATACAAGGAATATCATCTTGAAGGATCGTTCAAGCTCTCATACAACGGCGCGATCTTTGCGAAAGCGGGTCTCGGGTATCTATTGACCTTTGACGGGATCGTTGACACGTCGGAACAAAGCGGACTTGTGTTCAGACCGTTATCGCCGAAGCTCGAGACCAAATTGTATCTTGTGTGGAAAAAATATCAGCCGATCACCCCGATTGCCGAACGGTTTCTTGTAGAAATAAAAGGGTCGTTTGGCTGACAGCAATAAATCCGGGGCAATTAAACCTTTCAAATTTTTTACAAACAGAATCCTCCTTTGCGGCAGCGTTTACCGCAAAGGAGGTTTTCTGTAAATCATGCGCTTTTATTATCTGTATTTGCTTTGACAAACCGTAATTTGTGTATCCGGTGAATTGACCCCTATCGCACCGCAAGCGCTGCGCCCATTTCAAACGCTTTTTGACGCTCTTTCGGGAAGACGTTCTCGTGTCTTTTCATTTTAGCCGCCGGGTCGAACATCGTCCATTCCCAGTCGGTTTTACCGTAATCCTTG
>JAFXWT010000204.1 GCA_017542695.1 Clostridia bacterium | reverse complement strand
GGCAATGTTACACTTATCGATTTTGGCACGGCGAGAGAGTTTAAGGAAAAGAATCTTGCTGATACAACCTGCTTAGGTACAGTCGGATACGCTGCCCCGGAGCAGTTTGGTGGTATGGGACAAACTGATGCAAGGACTGATATTTACTGCTTGGGTGCGACCTTATATCACCTTGTTACCGGCATGAACCCTTGCGAGCCTCCTTACGAAATCAAGCCGATACGAGAAATCAATCCGGCACTTTCAAGTGGACTTGAAAGAATAATTCAAAAGTGTACGCAACGAGATCCTAACGACAGATACCAATCTGCCGCCGAGCTCATGTATGCACTTGAGCACTACAACGAAATTGATGACATTTATCGCAAAAAACAGAAGAAAAAACTCTGGAAGTTTTTGATACCAGTTATTCTTACCTTTGTTTTCGCTGGGGTTTCCGTCTGGGGATACATATCTGCCGAAAACAAGAAGAAGGAGAATTACGACTACATCCTGGCAAACGCTTCATCCGTAAGCGATTATTATGAGGCAATAGTAACCGACCCGACAAGAACGGAAGCTTATCTCGGGACAGATGATCACGACGGATTCATTAAGTTCCTCATAAACGACGGTGAACTGACTTCCTCTGAAAACGGTTCCCTTTCTAAACTAAGAGGCGGGTTGGATGATACCAACATGAGTGGTTATTCAACCACTGTCAAAGTTCTCGACGATCTTGAAAAAACTGATCCAAAAGGATACTCCAAAGTTTGCTATGAGATCGGAGAAGCATATCTGTTCTATTATAATGTAAGCGTTGAAAAGGACAAGTATGCTGCAGCAGCAACGTGGTTCCAGTATGCGCAAGAGGACTATCCGATTGCAAAGATGTACTGCGACATATCAAACTGTTTGCAGAACATAGCGAAGTATTCAAAAGCCGGTCAGCTTGCCAAGTTGAACGAAGAGTACGGCAACTTGTGGGATCAGATAACCGCTTTGAATAACAATGCGGTGAATAACTTCTCAAACGATACTGAAGGTCTTGATCTCAAACTCAGAGTCTGGAACGAAATCATCAATATGATCAGAAATAACGCCAAAGAGTTGTGCGAGGTCTCTTCTCAAAGTGATGTACTCAAACTGATCAACGGCATTTCAGATAACAGTTCCAAAATCACGAATACGTTCCTTCAGGAGAGTATCAAGTCTTTGAAGAGCAATATTGATGAGACAGTTAAGAAAGTCAACTCAATTAAGAAGAATGAAGGATAAGGAGGCGACCGACAATGACATATGATATTTACAGATACATTTTCTTTGGCGGCGCCGGACTTGCAGGACTTTGTCTCATCATCGCGGTGATTCTGTTCTTAGTTTTGAGAATTCCGAGTGTGATCGGTGATCTAACTGGATCGACTGCAAGAAAAGCAATTGAGAATATCAGAAATCAAAACGAGAGCAGTGGCGATAAAACATATAAATCCAGTGCAGTCAACCGCGAGCGCGGCAAACTCACCGATAAAATCACGCCTACCGGTACGCTCATTAAGAATCCTACGGATTTAATGGGCGGTGCTATGGCAACAACAAAAATCGGAACACAACAGTTGGCGGCGGAAGCTCAACAGGCATACGAAACTTCATTGCTTGAAGACAATGGTTCAAATGAGACCACGGTATTGAGTTCAAGCGGTGCGGGTGAAACAACGGTTCTTGAACAGACCGCCGTTGAACAAGGTGCAGATAATTCTAACATTTTCGTAATCGAATATGAAATCACATTTATCCACACCGATGAAGTTATTGCCTAACTGAGGAGGTAAGATGTGCAAGCATATGAGACGCAACTCTTATCGAATACGACAACGTAAATTTCTACTGTTTGTAATTTCTCTTTTCGTCCTTTCTGCATCAATCGTTTTGATGCCAATTGGAACGACTTATAAAGAAAAGAGCATTATTCCACTGATTATAGCGGGACTGCTGTTTTGGATTGGTTTGATCGGAACCCTATGGACGGCAATAAACATTAACTTGTCCCGCCGAGCGAGTCCGGTATTTAATGAGTTGTATCCAAACCTCAGGAAGTTCGGACTAATACACTTCTTTCAGAACAAACCTGCGACAATTGCCGACATTGCGATGTTTGCATCGATAATAATGATGATCGTTGTAAAACTGCTTGGCAAGAGTAATGTTTGGCAGTTTGTCGCCATTGCACTGATTGTATTCACGTTCGGTATGCACTGCATACTTAACGGAATCAATTATATATACGTTAATTACAGATCAAGGAGAGAGAAAGTATCATGAGTACAAAGACAAGTTTCAAAGACAGGTTCTTTGCGGCGTTGCTCTCGTTTATGCTCATCGTTTCGATGATTCCATTGAACGCGTTGACAGCTTATGCCGCAACGGTAGACTACCCGGATAATTTCACTGTAACGGTTAAGAATTCGGGTACTGATGCGATTGCCGAGGCGACCATTGACTATTCAATTAAGGTTGATGGTACTGAAGAAGCATCAGGTACTGCTCATACCGATGGTAACGGAGTTGCGCCGATCCTCGAAATGGCAGGGATTGATTTTTCCGATCCTGCCGTTGTTATTACATTCAGCGCAACCGTGTCCAAAATCGGTTACGACGATGCTACCGTAACAGATGAAGTTGTAACGGAAATCAACGGTAATATCGACGTTGTTCTGACGGAAAAAGAAACGGTTAATGTTACAATCTCCGTCAAGGATAATGCAGATGATACCGCAATCAACGATGCAGAGATTGCAATAACCGGTTATACTTCTTCTAACGGAGCTACCGCCAACGGCGAATTTGTCGCTCAGCTTTATAAAGACGAGACATACAATATTGCCGTTTCAAAAGAGGGATACAAGTCTGTCTCGGCAACCGGATTGACCTTTGCCGCCGATGACACTTATAGTGTATCGCTGGTTGCAAAACTCGTTGACGATACTCTTGCTTTCTCCGATGCTACGCCCGCCAATATTGAGTACGGAGATAACACCTTCGTCAATACTGCGGCCAGTACACTTCGTGCGGGAAGTGTCGTTTACAGCATTTTTGAAGGCGACAGTGTGAACGTCAATGAAAGCACCGGCGCGATTACTACCCTGAAAGCCGGAACGTCAACTGTCAAGGCGGTTCTTGCAGAAGACGATGATTATCAGAAGTCTGAGGCAACATATCAGATTACTGTAACGAACGCTCCTGACGCTGGCTTCGGATTTGCCGATCCTACTCCTGCAAATAGGAAATATGAAGAGAACGGTACCTATTCCAATATCGCAAGCGGTGGTAATGGAACAGGCGCAGTTACCTATGCAATTACCAGCGGTGATGCCGCAACAATTGATGAAAATACCGGCGAACTGACCATAGTAAAGACCGGAACAGTTGAAGTTACAGCTACAAGAGCCGCTGACGATAAGTATGCTGAAATCACCGCTACATATACTTTAACGATTGAAAAAGCAGATCAATCTGCTTTGGCGTTTGATGTTCTCTCTCCTGAAGATCAATTTATAACCAACGGTTCGTATAGCAACGCAGCAACCGGTGGAAGCGGAACCGGAGCAATTACATATTCCATCGAATCCGGCGCTGAATATGCTACAATAACCGAGCCCTCTTCTCCTGTTGTTACCTTTATTAAAGTCGGAGGACCTATCGTTGTAAAAGCTACGAAAGCCGGCGACGATAATTATAATCAGGCGTCTGTTCAATATACCTTCCACATCAAAAAATCGCCTCAAACTGATATGTTGTTTGAGACCACCTCTCCGACGATTGTTTATGCCCCTGATTTAACCTACAACAACCCGCTGACCGGCGGAAGCGGTACAGGTGAGATCACTTATGAGATTCTCCCTGAAAATGACTATGACGCTGCCACGATCAATCCAGGGAATGGCGTATTGACGATCATTAAGTCCGGTACGGTTGTTGTTAAAGCTACTAAAGCTGCTGACGACAATTATGAAG